>JBFKMA010000108.1:0-7479 GCA_041630175.1 Albidovulum sp. | reverse complement strand
TCGGTGACGAAGACGGTCTCGACCAGCGGATGCGCCGAGGGGCGCAGGCCGCCATTGCAGACGAGGCAAACCTTCACGCCCTGGCGTTCGGCGACGCGGGTGCACTCCTCCTTCACCGGGCAGGCATCCGCGTCGACGTAGAGGGTCACGTCTTCACCTTCTTGCGCGGCACCTTGTAGGCGTCGGGGATCGGCATCCGGTTGAAGGCGTCGAGCCCGGCGATGCGGTAGGCCTCGGCGAGGGTGGGGTAATTGAACGTGTTCTCGACGAAGTAGTCCACGGTGCCCTTCAGGTTCAGCACGGCCTGCGCGATGTGGATCAGTTCCGTCGCGCCCTCGCCGACGATCTGCACGCCGAGAAGGCGGCGGGTCTTGAGGCTGACGAGCATCTTCAGCATGCCGTGCTCCAGCCCCATGATATGCCCGCGCGAGGTTTCGCGGAACCGCGCGATGCCGATCTCGTAGGGGATGCCGCGGCCCTGCGCCTCTTCCTCGGACATGCCGCAGGTGGAGATTTCCGGCACCGAGTAGATGCCGTAGGGGAACCACGGGCTTTCCGGCAGCGTCGGCGTCTCCAGCGCGTGGCAGGCCGCGACCCGGCCCTGCTGGAGCGAGGTCGAGGCGAGCGAGGGATGGCCGATCACGTCGCCCGCGGCATAGATGTGCGGCACCCTGGTCTGGTAGGTCTTGCGGTCCACCTCGAGCCGGCCGCGATGGTCGGTCTCGAGCCCCACGGCGCCGAGGTTCAGCGTGTCTGTCGCGCCCTTGCGGCCGGCCGCGTAGAGCAGCATCTCGGTACGCACATGGCGGCCATTGGCGAGGCTGACCTCGACATGGGTGCCCTCGTCCTCGATCTTCTCGATCGCCGCGCCGAGCCGGAGGTCGAGGCCGTTTTCCAGGATCTGATGGGTGAACTCGTTGATCGTGAAGCGGTCGATGAAGTCGAGGAAGGTCTCGCGCGGCTCGATCAGCGTCACGCTCACGTCGAGCGCGGTGAACATGGTCGCGTATTCGACCCCGATCACGCCCGCGCCGACGACGCAGAGCGAGCGCGGGATCTGCCCAAGCTCGAGGAACTCGTCGCTGTCGACGATGGTCCTGCCGTTGAAGGGGATCTCGGCCGGACGGTGGGTCTTGGTGCCGGTGGAAATCAGGAACTTGGAGGCCGTGAGCCGAACCGTCTCGCCGCCCTGGGTCGCGACCTCGATCTCGTTCTTCCCGGTGAACCTCGCGGAGCCCATGAGCGTCTGGACGTGGTTGCGGTTGAACTGGTGCTCAAGCACGTCGACCTCGTGGTCGAGCGTCATGTGCAGCCGCGCCTTCAGGTCCTCGGCATGGATGTCGTCCTTGACCCGGTAGGAGCGGCCGTAGAACGACCGCTCGCGCCAGCCCGAAAGGTTCAGCACCGTCTCGCGCAGGGTTTTCGAGGGGATCGTGCCGGTATGGACCGAGACCCCGCCGAGCCGGTCCTTGCGGTCGATCACGAGGACCTTGCGCTTGAGCTTGCCGGCCTGGATCGCGGCGGCCTTCCCGGCCGGGCCGGAGCCGATGATGATGAGATCGTAATGCGACATGGCTCAGTTCCCGAACAGGGCCTCGGCATGAAAGGCGATGTGGTCGCGCATGAAGGTCGAGACGAAGAAATAGCTGTGGTCGTAGCCCGGCTGCATGCGGAACTGGCCATTCTGGCGCCGCTCCATCATCGCCTGGGCCAGCGCCTCGGGCTTCAGGAGGTCGAGGAACTGGTCCTTGGAGCCCTGGTCGATCAGCACCGGCCCGTCGAAGCCCAGGCGCCGCATCAGGAGCGTGGAATCGTGCGGCGCCCAGAGGCTCTCATCGGCGCCGAGATAGGCGGTGAGCTGCTTCCTGCCCCAGTCCGACTGACTCGGATGCGTGATCGGCGCGAAGGCCGAGACCGAGCGGAACCGCCCCGGCAGCCGCATCGCCATGGTCAGCGCGCCGTGGCCGCCCATCGAATGGCCGGTGATCGCCTGGCGCCCCTCGTCGACGGCGAAATTCGCGGTGATGATCTTCGGCAGTTCCTCGGTCACGTAGTCCCACATCTGGAAATGCGGTGCCCAGGGCTCTTCGGTGGCATTGACGTAGAAGCCCGCGCCCTGGCCGAGATCGTAGGCCTCGTCGTTGGCCACGCCTTCGCCGCGGGGGCTGGTGTCGGTAAAAACCAGCGCGATGCCGGCCTCGGCCGCCCATTCCTGCGCCCCCGCCTTCACCATCGCGTTCTCGTGCGTGCAGGTCAGGCCCGAGAGATACCACAGGACCGGCACCGGGTGGTCGGCCGCAGCCTCGGGCAGGAAGAGCCCGAAGGTCATGTCGCAGCCGCAGGCGTCGGAGGCATGGCTGTAGACCCCCTGGATGCCGCCGAAGCACTTGTTTTCCGACACTGTCTGCATGGGTCTTCCTTTCTTATGCTCCGGTGATCCAGCCGATCACCAGTGAAACCGTCACGATGCTCGCCATCGTGGAAATCAGGATCGAGGCCGAAACGCGCTGTGGCGCGACCCCGTAATGGCGGGCGAGGATATAGACGTTCCCCGCCACCGGCAGCGCCGCCGCCGCGATCATCACGCCGGCCGCGAAGGGCTCCACGTCGAAGATCAGGAGCGCGGCCACCGCCACCGCTGCGGGATGGAGTATCAGCTTGGCGAAGGAAAGCCAGATCGCAGCAGACATCCGCTCGGCCGTTTTCGACACGAGCGAGGCGCCGATGGCGAAAAGCGCGCAGGGCGTCGCGGCGGCGCCGAGGATCGCCAGGAACTCCTCGGCGGGCGCAGGCAGCGGCAGGCGCGCCGACGACCAAAGAAGCCCCGCCGCCATCGACACGATCATCGGGTTCTTCATCAGCCCGAGCGCCAGCGTCCTGACGATCCGCGGGCTGAGATGCCCTTCGCGCGAGGCGGTGATGATCAGCGTGATGAGGCTCGAGAACACGATGAGGTCGATCGCCAGCACCATCAGCACCGGGCCCGCCGCCTCGGGGCCGAGCAGCGCGGTCAGCATCGGCACGCCGAGAAAGCCGGTATTGCCGATCACCGCGCATTGCGCCTCGACCGCGGCCTCGGCGGCCGGGCGCTTGCGCAGCCGGGCGACGAGGGTGGCGAGCAGGTAGACCACCATGCAGCCGCCGAGATAGGCGGCGGCGAAGCGGATGTCGAAGATCTCGGCGAGCGACAGGTTCGCGGCGAAGCGGAAGAGCATCGCCGACAGCGCGAAGTAGAAGACGAAGCGGGTGAGCCATTCGCTGGCGGCTTCGGGGAAGAACCGGATGCGGCCCGCGAACCAGCCGAGGCCGATCAGCGCGAAGAAGGGCAGGGTTTTCACAAAGATCGCCAGCATCGCACCGCGCCTAGCACGCGGCGCGGGCGGATTCTAGGTATTGGCGGCGGCGCCCAGGCGCTAGCCTGCGCCGATCAGCACGCCGGCCGCGAAGACCAGCGCGCCACCGAGGACGACCTGGAAGGTGGCGCGCAGGAACGGCGTCTCCATGTAGCGGTTCTGGATCCAGACGATCGCCCAGAGCTCGACGAAGACTATGGCGATGGCGATCACCGTCGCCGTCCAGAAGTCCGGAATCAGGTAGGGCAGCGCATGGCCGAGGCCGCCGAGCGCGGTCATCACGCCTGCCGAGATGCCGCGCTTGATCGGCGAGCCGCGCCCCGACAGCACACCGTCGTCCGAGGCGACCTCGGTGAAGCCCATCGAGATGCCGGCGCCTACCGCGGCGGCGAGGCCGACGAGGAAGGTGGTCCAGGTGTCCTGGGTCGCGAAGGCCGTGGCGAAGATCGGCGCCAGTGTCGAGACCGAGCCGTCCATCAGCCCGGCGAGCCCCGGCTGCACCCAGGTCAGCACGAACTGCCGGTGCGCGGCGCGATCCTCGTCGCCCTTCGCCTCGGCGTCGAGGTGCTTGTCGGTGAGCTTGCCGGCCTTGGTCTCGTGCCGCGCCTCGGCGGCGGCGAGGTCGCCCAGGAGCTTGCGCGTCGCGGCATCCTCGGTCCGCGCGGCGGCGCGGCGGTAGAACGCCCCGGCCTCGCGCTCCATCGCCTCGGCCTCCTCGCGCATCCGTTCGAGTCCGAGATTCTCCACCAACCAGACCGGGCGGCGCGCGTAGAAGCCCGCGACATGTTCGCGGCGAATGAGCGGGATCACCTCGCCGAACCGCGCCCGGTGGCGCTCAATCAGCCAGTGGCGATGGCTGTCCTCCTCCTTCGCCATCGCCTCGAAGATCTCGGCCGAGGCCGGATAGTCGGCGCGCAGCCGTTCGGCATAGGTCCGGTAGATCCGCGCGTCGTCCTCCTCGGAGGAAATCGCCAGCGCGAGCACCTCCTGCTCGCTCAGGTCCGAGAAGCGGCGGCGGTTGGCGAAGCCGGGGATCATGGCACTCTCCACTTTGCAACGGTTCGAAACTAGGCGGCTGCCGGAATGACGGCAAGGGCGTGTGGACGCAGAAATGTGAACTGATCGGTTTAGAAAAAACTTGCAAAGCGGAACTGATGGGTTTAGATGTGAGACGCTAAACGAAACAGTTCACATTGGACGCCTCCCATGACCCGGATTCGCACCATCCTCACCGCCGCCGCTTTCGGCCTGATCGCGGTACCTGCGCTTGCCGGCGGCATTTCCATCAACCTTCCGCGTCTCGAGTTCCCGAGCGACGACGGCGGCGCAACGCGGACCTGCCAGACCGTGACGACGCCCGGCTGCGTGACCGACGGCCAGTGAGTTTCGGCCGCCGCGTCCCTGTGAGCCGCTCCGGCGGGCTCCGGCCCGCCGGTTTCGGCCCACGCGCGCTTGCCGCAGCCGAGCGCGGCGGTCTATCATCCTCGAGAGGAGGAACTGCATGGCCGCCACCGCAGAAGTCGTAACCATCAAGCGTGGACGCAAGTTCAACCAGGTGCTGGAAGGCGCGCGGACCGTGTTCCTGCGCGACGGGTTCGAAGGCGCGAGCGTCGACGACATCGCCGCCGAGGCGGGGGTCTCCAAGGCCACGCTCTATTCCTACTTCCCCGACAAGCGCATGCTCTTCATCGAGGTCGCCAAGGGCGAGTGCCGCCGCCAGGCCGACGAGGCCGAGGCGCTGGTGGCGCTATCGGCGCCGCCCGAATGCGTGCTGCCCGAGGCGGCACGGCGGATCATCGACTTCTCTCTCTCGGAATTCGGCCGCTCGGTGTTCCGCATCTGCGTGGCCGAGGCCGAGCGCTTCCCGGGGCTTGGCCAGGAATTCTACGACAGCGGCCCCGGCCTCGTTCGCCAGCGCATCGCCGCCTATCTCAACGGCGCCGTGGCGCGCGGCGAGCTGGCGATCGACGACGTCTACCTCGCCGCCGACCAGTTCGCGGAACTGTGCAAGGCCGACATCTTCTCCTGCGTCTGCTACGGCATCAAGCGCGACTTCTCTGAGGCCGAACGGGCGCGCGTGGCGCGGGGCGCGGTGGAGATGTTCTTGGCGCGCTACGGCGTGAAGCGCTAGGCCCGGTCGCGCACCATCAGGTGATTGCCGCTGCGCTGCTCGACCTCGAAGCGCTGGGTCTTGCGGATCAGGTCCGAGAGCTTGGCGCTGCCATAGGTACGTGGATCGAAATCGGGATTGGCCTGCTGGATGAACTGGCCGATCTGGCCCAGCGAATACCAGTCCTCGTCGCCGCCGATCGCCCGCATCGCCGCCGCGATCAGCGGGATGGCATCCTTGGGGCCCGGCGCCTCGGCGGTCGGTTGAGCCGACTTCTGTTTCCCGGTCGCCTTGCCCTTGGCCTTGGTGCCCGTGTCGTCGGGTGACGCGGCGTCCTCGCCCGGCGCCTCGTCGCCGCCGAGGTTTTCGGCATAGATGAAGCGCTTGCAGGCCATGCGGAACGCGTCCGGCGTCTTCTTCTCGCCAATGCCGTAGACATCGAGACCCTGTTCGCGGATCCGGCTCGCCAGGCGGGTGAAGTCGCTGTCGCTCGACACCAGCACGAAGCCGTCGAAGAGGCCCGAATGCAGGAAGTCCATCGCGGCGATCACCAGCCCGATATCGCTGGCGTTCTTGCCGGTCGTGTTCGCGAATTGCTGGTCGGCCACGAGGCCGAGCTCGGCGACCCGGCTCGCCCATCCCTTGAGGCGGCCCGCCGACCAGTCGCCGTAGATCCGCCGCACCGAGGCCTCGCCGAGGCTCGCGATTTCGTCGAAGATCACCTTGGCGTATTTCGACGGGATATTGTCCGCGTCGATCAGCACGCACAGCCTGGCGGCCCGTCTGTCAACCATCAGGCTTCGTCTCCATTTGACTTCCAGGATCTCATGGCCGGACCCTGTCAGAGTTGCCGGAACATCACAAGCGCGTCGGCATAGCCGCTGGACGGCGACAGGAAGGCGCGGGGCAGGCGGCCGACGGTGTCGAAGCCGTAATCCCGCCAGATCGCGATGGCGCGGGTGTTGGTCGAGACGACGAAGTTGAACTGCATGGCCCGGAACCCCGCCGCCTTGGCCGCCTCGAGCGCATGCTCCAGCATCGCCCGCGCGACGCCCTTGCCGCGGGCTGCCCCGGCGGTGACGAAGCCGCAGTTGCAGACATGCGCGCCGCCGCCCTGCTGGTTGGGGGTGAGAAAGTAAGTGCCTAGGAATGTTCCATTTTCCTCGGCGACGAAGACCGCGTGCGGGGCGCCCGACCAGTAGTCCAGCGCCGCCTCGCGGGAGATGTTGCGGGGCAGGCAATAGGTCTCTCCAGCGCGGAAGACGGGGGCGAGCATCGCCCAGATCGCGTCGTCATCGGCCTCGGTGGCGGGGCGCAGGTGCATGGGGTCTCCGTCTGGGTCCGGGCGGCATCGTCGGGCAATCGGGGGGCGGCGGCAAGGGCTGCCATCCGTACAGCATGCGTACAGCCTCTGTACAGCATCCGTACCGACAGTGTCGGTACGGATGCAGGGGGCACGTAAAAAGAAGGCGAGCCAGCGCCGAGGCGCTGGTTCACCCAGTTTGCGGTTCGCGCTGTCGGGCCTTCGGACTCCGGCCGGTCAGGCCCAGCTGCCGCCGTGATGGTGGCGCAGCGACCACGCCGCGAGGGCGAGCGTCAGGATCCCGGTCGCGACGAAGTTCCAGGTCGCGGCAAACCCACCGCCTTCCGCGCCGGCCGCCATCGTGGCGAAGCCGAGCACCCAGGGCGAAACCACGAGCCAGGCGCCGATCGCCATGTCGACCCATTCCTCCCAGTCGTGGAACTCGACGATCGCCGCGATCGCCAAGGCCGCGATGATCACGCCGAACAGGAGCGCGTTGTAGAACGCCATCTGGAGCCCGACGAAGCCGAGCAGCCAGGGCGACAGGAACAGCCAGATCCCGACGAGCAGGCAAAGCCCGTCCTGCCAGCTTTCGGTCGCTTTCCTGAAGAAGTTTGTCATTGCATACCCCTCCTCTGAACGGTCCGCATCGACGGTGGCCCGCCGAAGCAAGCCCGCCGGCACGCCCGTCATGAGCGTGTCGGCCTGCGATG
>JBFKMA010000107.1:0-7551 GCA_041630175.1 Albidovulum sp. | reverse complement strand
GCCGTACTTCATCACCTCCCCATACCCGGAGAGGAAGTCGCGCCCTGGCAGCGTGTCGAGCAGGCCGACGTCGGCAATTACTAGCGCCGGCTGGTGGAATGCGCCGATCAGGTTCTTTCCGTGGGCGGAGTTGATGCCGGTCTTGCCGCCCACGGAACTGTCCACCTGCGCCAGAAGCGTCGTCGGGATCTGCACGAAGCGCACCCCACGCCTGAGGACGGCGGCGGCGAAGCCCGCGAGGTCGCCGATCACGCCGCCGCCGAGCGCGATGACGATGTCGCGGCGCTCCACCTTCTCGGCCAGAAGCCAGTCCACGGCGCGCGAGAACTGTGGCCAGCCCTTGGTCGCTTCGCCCGCCGGCAGCGCCAGCGCCGTCATCGCGATGTCGCCGAGCCCGGCGCGCAGCGCCTCGAGATGCGCCGCCGCCACCGTCTCGTCGGTCAGAACCGCGACGCGGCGGCGCGCCAGAAGCGGCGCTATCTCGGCGCCCGCGCGCGCCAGAAGCCCCGCGCCGATCCTGACGTCGTAGCTGCGGCTGCCGAGCTCCACCCGGACTGTATCGATCCCCTCGCTCATGCCGTCTCCAGTACGTCCTGCCGTTCCGCGAGTGCGGAGATGACCTTCTGCGCCATGTCCTCGATCGAGTAGTCGGGATGCGCCTCGACCGTGACGCCGGCCTCGGCATAGACCGGCCCGCGCCTTTCGAGAAGTGCGGCGAGCGTGCCTTTCGGATCGGGCGTGCGCAAGAGCGGCCGGGTGTTCTTGTGCCGGACCCGTTGCCAGAGAAGCTCCAGATCCGCCTTGAGCCAGACCGCCACACCCTTACGCGCGATCATCGCGCGGTTGTCGGGCGCAAGGAAGGCGCCGCCGCCGGTCGAGAGAATGCAGGGCTGCCCCGACAGGAGCCGCGCCAATACCTCGGATTCGCGCGCGCGAAAGAACGGCTCGCCGTCGCGGGCGAAGATCTCGGCCACGGTCATGCTTGCCGCGCGCTCGATCTCTTCGTCGGAATCGAGGAACGGCACGCCAAGGTTCCGCGCGAGCGCGTTGCCCACGGCAGACTTGCCGGCCCCCATCATGCCGACCAGCACAACGGTCTTCTTCAAGGTCCTCTTCACCCCGCATCCTTTCGCCCCCGCAGGGGGCGTCCCGCCGGACGGCTGCCATGCGACGGCAGGCTCTTGCCCGATGCAAAACTTTCTGCCCTGAATGGCGTGAACTCGCGCGAAATGCCATATATAATCCGAATGTCCGCGCCGGGCCGCACCGGGTCGGGGCGGCGCGAAGCGGGCGGGGGGGCGCAACAGGCAACGGGCAGCCCCGGCGAACGATGAAAAAACAAGACGGCAGGGCAGCATGCTCCGACTTATCAAGGCGATCTTCATTCTGGCGCTTCTCGCGTTCCTGGGCCTTACGGGCTATGCCTATCTCGGCGACATGGCGCCCCAGCGAAGCGAGATCAGCGTGCCGGTTGAGCTGAATGTGGACAACTAGGGCCGGCATCCTGCTGTTCCTCGCGTTCGGTGGCGCGACCGCATCCGCTGCCGAAACCCAGGACGGCGCGCCGCTTTCGGCCATCGACTGGCTGTCGAAATCCGTCGCCGGTCCCGCCGCGATACCGCTTCCCCCTTCCGTCACGACCGAACCGCCGGTCACGACCGACGTCACGCCGCACCCGATCACGGTAAATCCGATCGGCGGGCCGTCGCTCGACGGGCTCGGGCTCTTTCCGGTGGCGACGACCGGCTTGCCGCGCGACCTGTGGGGCACCACCTCGTCGGCCGAGCTCGCGCGGCTGATTCGGGCCGAGCGGGTGGACACGCTGCCCGCGATCCACGCGCTCCTCTACACGCTCCTCCTGGCCGAGGTCGCGCCGCCGGCCGATTCCGACGGCCGCGGCGCGCTCTTCCTCGCGCGGGTCGACAGGCTGCTCGACCTCGGCGCGCTCGATCCCGCGCTGGCGCTTCTCGAGATGGTCGAGGACCCGCAGGCCGAACCGTTCCGCCGCTGGTTCGACGTGGCGCTGCTGATCGGCCGCGAGGACCGCGCCTGCGAGGTGATGCGCGAGACGCCGCAGATCGCCCCGACCTTTCCGGCCCGGGTCTTCTGCCTCGCCCGGGGCGGCGACTGGAATGCCGCGGCG
The DNA here is from genome assembly GCA_041630175.1 of Albidovulum sp. Lineage (GTDB taxonomy): Bacteria > Pseudomonadota > Alphaproteobacteria > Rhodobacterales > Rhodobacteraceae > Albidovulum. The sequence continues at coordinate 5,408 of JBFKMA010000107.1, read as the reverse complement.
CTGTCGCTCCGGACCGGCGAGACGCTCGGCTATATCGACGCCGATATGGCGCTGCTGCTGGAGCGCTTCCTCGATCCGGAGCTCTTCGAGGGCGAGCCCGACCTGCCACTGCCGGCGCGGCCCTCGCCGCTGGTGCTGCGGCTGATGGAAGCCGTCGGCCAACCGCTGCCGACGACGACGCTGCCGCTCGCCTTCGCCCAGGCCGATCTGCGCTCGAACGCGGGCTGGAAGACGCGGCTCGAAGCCGGTGAGCGGCTGGCCCGGACAGGCGCGATCGGGCCGAACCGGCTTCTCGGGCTTTATACCGAGCGCCGGCCCGCCGCCTCGGGTGGGGTCTGGGAGCGCGTCCGCGTGGTGCAGGCGCTCGATTCGGCGCTTTCGGCGCGCGATGCCGAAGCGGTGGCCCTGGCGCTGCCGCCGGCCTGGAACCAGATGGAGGCGATGGAACTCGAAGTGCCGTTCGCCGAACTCTACGGGCGCGCCCTTGCCAATCTGCGGTTGCCCGGACAGGTGGGCGCGCTCGCCTTCCGCATCGGGCTCCTGTCGGAGGATTACGAACAGATCGCCAGCCGCCGCGAGGCCGCCAACGCGCAGGAGCGGTTCCTGATCGGGCTTGCGACGGGCCAGGTGACGGGACTCATGCCGCCCGACCAGATGGGCGCGGCGATCCAGCGGGCTTTCGCCCCGGGCGCCCGGCCGGCCGAGGACTTCGCCGCACTCGCCAACGAGAAACGCCTCGGCGAGGCGCTGCTTCTGGCGATCGACGCCGTCACCCAGGGCGCGCGCGGCAACCTCGCCGACGTGACCAAGGGCTTGCAGTTCCTGCGCCATGTCGGGCTCGAATCGACAGCGCGCCGCGCGGCCTTGGAGCTGGTGCTGCTGGAGCGGCGGGGCTGATTCATGACCGCGATGGAGCGCTGGATCTCGGCCTTTCTCGACGCGCAGGCGGCCGAGCTTGGCGCGGCGCGCAACACGCTCTTGGCCTATGGCCGCGACCTGAAGGATTTCGCGGCCTGGCTCGCGCGGCGCGGCAAGGACTTCGCCACCACCGAGCGCGCCGATGTCGAGGCCTATCTCGTGTCCTGCGAGGCCGAGGGTCTGTCGCGCGCCACCCGCGCGCGGCGGCTTTCGTCGATCCGGCAGCTCTTCCGCTTCGCCTACGAGGACGGGCGCCGGGCCGACAATCCCGCGATCCGGATTTCCGGACCCGGCCGGGCGCGGAGCCTGCCCAAGGTGCTCGGCCTCGACGTGGTCGAGGCGCTTCTGGCCGCGGCCCGGCAGAGCGGTCGGACTGAGGCCGAAAGGCTGCGCAACACCTGCCTGATGGAACTGCTCTACGCCACCGGCATGCGGGTGAGCGAGCTTGTCGGCCTGCCGGTCTCTGCCGCGCGCGGCGATCCGCGCATGCTTCTGGTGCGCGGCAAGGGCGACAAGGAGCGGCTGGTGCCGCTCTCCGCGCCTGCGCGCGAGGCGCTGGCCGCGTGGCTGGCCGCGCGCGACGCCGCCGAGGAGGCCGCGCGCATCGAGACCGGCGCCCCGCCCGGCCGCCATCTCTTCCCCGCCCGCGGCCGCGCCGGGCACATGACGCGGCAGGCCTTCCACGGGCTTCTGAAGGACCTTGCCGCGAGCGCTGGCATTTCGCCGGCCCGCGTCACGCCGCATGTCCTGCGCCACGCCTTCGCCACCCACCTTCTGGCCGGCGGTGCCGATCTCCGGGCGATCCAGACGATGCTCGGCCATGCCGACATCTCGACGACGGAAATCTACACGCATGTGCTCGATGAACGGCTCAGGGAACTGGTCCTCGAACACCATCCGCTCGCCCGCGATCCGGATTGACGGCGCTTGAAGGCGGGCCGGCGCTCCCCCATAAACGGTCGGAATCGAAAGGATGAAACCGATGGACACGACCGGGGTCTTTGACGCTGCCTTCTGGCTGACGGCGGGGGCGATTCTCGCGCTTCTGGTCCTGTCGGCGTTCTTCTCGGGCTCCGAGACCGCGCTGACCGCCGCGTCGCGCGGCAAGCTCAGGTCGCAGGCCGACAAGGGCAGCCGCGGCGCCCAGGTCGCGCTGGAGGTCAAGGAGGACGGCGAGAAACTCATCGGCGCGATCCTTCTGGGCAACAACGTCGCCAACATCCTCTCGGCGGCACTCGCCACGGCTCTGTTTTCGCGCCTGTTCGGGGCGAACGGCGTCGCGGTCGCGACGCTGGTGATGACCACGCTCGTCTTGATCTTCTCCGAGGTGCTGCCCAAGACCTACGCGATCACGATGCCCGAGACCGCCGCGGCACGGGTCGCGCTGCCGATCCGGCTCCTGATCCTCGTGCTTGCGCCGGTCGTCACGCTCGTGCGGATCATCGTGCGCGGGCTGCTCATGGCCTTTGGCGTCAAGACCGACCCCGACAGCCACATCCTGTCTTTCCGCGACGAGATCGCGGGCGCGCTCGCGATCGGCCATTCCGAGGGCGCCGTGCACAAGGAGGCGCGCGACCGGCTTCTCGGTGCGCTCGACCTCAACGAGCGCACCGTCGAGGAGATCATGCGCCACCGCAGCCAGGTCGAGATGATCGACGCCGACGCGCCCCCCGACCGCATCCTTTCCACGGTGCTCGCCTCGCCCCATACCAGGCTGCCGCTTTACCGCGGGGAGCGCGAGAACATCGTCGGCGTGATCCATGCCAAGGACCTCCTGCGCGCCGTCGAGCGGACCGTGCGCGGTGAGGACGGCAACTTCGCCTCGATCCGCGAGTTCGACATCATGTCGGTCGCGAAGCCGGCCTATTTCGTTCCCGAGACCACGCCCCTCGACGAGCAGATGCGGGAGTTCCTCAAGCGGCGGACGCATTTCGCGATGGTCGTCGACGAATACGGCGATCTCAGAGGGCTGATCACGCTCGAGGACATCATCGAGGAGATCGTCGGCGAGATCACTGACGAATTCGACATCGACTCCGAGCATCCGCTGAAGCGGAGCGAGACCGGCGACTGCATCGTCGACGGCGCGATGACGATCCGCGACCTGAACCGCGCCACGGACTGGACGCTGCCCGACGACGAGGCCAACACCATCGCCGGCCTCGTCATCCACGAGGCGCAGATGATCCCGCTGGAGGGCCAGGTCTTCTCGTTCCACGGCTTCCGCTTCGAGGTGCTCACCCGGAAGGAAAACCGCATCACGCGGCTGAAGATCCGGCCGCTCTGACCCGCCTCAGCGCGACTTGAAGAGCGAACCGAGGATGCCCCGGACGAGCGCCTGCCCGGTCCGGGTGCCGAGTTGCCGCGCAAGGCTCTTCCCGAAGGCGGTGGCGATGCTGTCGGAGCGCGACGACCGGCGGCGCGAGGACGACCGGCTCCGCCCCTCGTAGCGCCGGGCCTCGCGCGCGGCGCGCTCCTCCTCCTTGAGCCGCTCTTCCTCTTCCTCCGCACGGGCCGCCTCCTCGGCCGCCTCGGCGGCACGGGCCTGGAGCCGTTCGAAGGCGGAGTCGCGGTCGACGGCCTTGTCGTACTTGGCGCCGAGCCCCGTCGCCGCGATCGCGGCGCGGCGCTGGTCGGGCGTGATCGGGCCGAGCTGGCTCGCCGGCGGGCGGATCAGCGTGCGCTCGACGATGCCCGGCACCCCCTTGGCTTGAAGGAACGAGGTCACGGCCTCGCCGGTGCCGACCTCCTTGATCGCCGTCTCGGTATCGAAGCGCGGGTTGGCGCGATAGTTCTGCGCGGCGCGCCTCAGGTCCTTCTGGTCCTTGGCGGTGAAGGCCCTGAGCGCGTGCTGGATGCGGTTGCCGAGCTGGCCGAGGATGTCGTCGGGCACGTCGGCCGGGTTCTGGGTGATGAAGTAGACCCCCACCCCCTTCGAGCGGATCAGCCGCGCCACCTGCTCGACCTTGTCAATGAGCGCCTTCGGCGCGTCGTCGAACAGAAGATGCGCCTCGTCGAAGAAGAAGACGAATTTCGGCTTGTCCGGGTCGCCGACCTCCGGCAGTTCCTCGAAAAGCTCCGAGAGCAGCCAGAGCAGGAAGGTCGCATAAAGCCGCGGCGAGGCCATGAGCTTGTCGGCGGCGAGGATGTTGACCTGCCCGCGCCCGTCCGTCGCTATCCGCATCAGGTCGGCCAGCTCCAGCGCCGGCTCGCCGAAAAGCCGCGTGCCGCCCTGGTTCTCAAGCACCAGCAGCTGGCGCTGGATCGCGCCCACCGTGGAGGCGGCGATATTGCCGTAGCGCAGGCTCAGTTCGGCGGCGTTCTGGCCGATCCAGACCAGCATCGCCTGCAGGTCCTTCAGGTCGAGAAGCGGCAGCCCCTCCTCGTCGGCGAGCCGGAACGCGATGTTCAGCACGCCCTCCTGCGGTTCGCTGAGTTCCATGAGCCGCGAGAGCAGCAGCGGCCCCATCTCGGTCACGGTCGTGCGGATGGGATGGCCGGCCTCGCCAAAAAGGTCCCAGAAGGCGACGGGAAAGGCCTGGTACTGCAGATCGTAACCGATCGTCGCGCAGCGCTTCATGAAGGCTTCATGCAGCTTGGCCTGTTCCGAGCCCGCGACGGCCAGCCCGGCGAGGTCGCCCTTCACATCGGACAGGAAGACCGGCACGCCCGCCGCCGAGAAGCTCTCGGCGAGGATCTGCAGCGTCACGGTCTTGCCGGTGCCGGTGGCGCCGGCGATGAGCCCGTGGCGGTTGCCGTATTTCAGCAGTAATTCCTCAGGGGCGCCGTAAGCCTCACCGCCACCGCCCACGAAAATCCGATCTCCAGTCAGAGCCCCGCCCCCCGTGCCGCAAAATCATACGGTCGAACAATACTATCTTAAGGCCCCGATGCCAGAGTCGAAAGCATCCGGGCATGGCTCCCTTTCGCCCGGGTACTTCTTCCTCCCTGTCAGACTGGCCGCGCCCGCTTTGGCGCGGTCTTTTTTCGTGCAAAATCAAATTCGTGGATCATGCAATTTTCCTGTTGACGCAATAAGGCGAACTGAATAGCGTGCCGATCAATGACTAAGTCGGCCTGTCCGACAGGGAGCGAAAAATCGAAGAAGGGCCCCATTCGGGGCCCTTTTTTTCGGGCCGAAGACGCGTGCTGCGGGGTGCCGCTCCGCAGCGGCCCAGAACTCGGCGGAAAGGCGCTCTTGCGCTTTTGGTCGCTGACACTGCCGGTGGCGCATGGTAAAGCGCGGACCGGACTTCTCCGAGGATCAACGGATAAACAAATGCCTGCATTCACAAAACCGCTGACGCTGATTTTCGTCCTTGCCATGGCCGCCCCCCTCGCGACCCAGGACGCAGCGGCGCCGGACACGACCGAGCCGGAAGCGACGACAGAAGCCGCGTCCGAGGCGGCGTCGGCCGAAGCCGTGTCCGAACCCTATGTCGCCGAGACCTTCGATGCCTGGGAACTGCGCTGCATGCGCACCGAGGAAG
>JBFKMA010000106.1:0-7609 GCA_041630175.1 Albidovulum sp. | reverse complement strand
CGACCCGGAGACCCGCCGCAAGGTCGCACAAAAGGTCGAGGCCGCCTTCCGCTCGGTCCCGTTCATCGTCGATGTCGACAATTCCTACGGCGATCCCGCGCGGCGGCTGCGCGCGACCGTCTCGACCGACGATGCCGAGTTCTTCCAGGTCGAGGAAGCGGATGTCTTCGACACGATCGCGATCCTCAACACCGGCACCACGGTGGGCTATTCCCACCGCGGCGAAGGCCGCCAGCCGATCCCGATCCGCGTCGAACGCCCCAAGGGCGACCGCACGCTCGACGAGGACTTCCTGACCACGCCGATCCCCGCCAACGTCCTGCCCGGCGCCCGTGGCGTGGTGGAGCTTGGCGACGTCGTCGAAGTCACCGAGGAGCGCGCCTCCTATCCGGTCTTCCGCCACAACGGCCGCGCCGCCGAGATGGTGTCGGCCGAGCTTGCGGGCGACTTCGAGGCGCCCTTGTACGGCATGATCGCGGTGCAGGAGGCGCTCGACGCGCAGGACTGGACCGGCCTCGCGAAGCCTGAGATCGCACTCCACGGCCAGCCCGAGGATGAAAGCCGCCCGACGCTCCTTTGGGACGGCGAATGGGAAGTGACCTGGGTCACGTTCCGCGACATGGGCGCGGCCTTCGGCGTGGCGCTTCTCGGCATCTACATCCTCGTCGTGGCGCAGTTCGGCTCGTTCAAGGTGCCTTTGGTGATCCTCACGCCGATCCCGCTCACGTTCATCGGCATCCTCGGCGGCCACTGGGCCTTCGGCGCGCCGTTCTCGGCCACCTCGATGATCGGCTTCATCGCGCTCGCGGGCATCATCGTCCGGAACTCGATCCTGCTCGTCGACTTCATCCGCCACGCCCGCAGCCCCGACCGGCCGCTGACCGAGGTGCTGATCGAAGCCGGGGCGATCCGCTTCAAGCCGATCCTGCTCACCGCCCTCGCGGCGATGATCGGCGCGGCGGTGATCCTCACCGACCCGATCTTCCAGGGCCTCGCGATCTCGCTCCTCTTCGGGCTCGCCTCATCGACGCTCTTGACGGTGCTGGTGATCCCGGCGGTCTACCGGGTGCTCAGGACCTGACGGCCGGCACGGCAATTGCCCCCGGCGCATCGCCAGTGCGGGGTGGTGCGGAATCATTGATGACGCGGCGTGCGCAATCCGCCCGAGAGCCGCGAGAAATCCCACGAAAGACCGCGCGACCGCCACTTTTCGGACATTGTGCGCGGCAAACACTTCGAGCGTGGGGCACATCGAGAACGCTGGACAAAAAAGATGAAAATCGTAGCCGCTCTTCTCCGCCGTCTATCCCGCAAGCGGGACGGCAAGCCGGATACCTTCGAGCATCGCCTGGAGAACATGGGCGCCGAGGCCCAGAAAACCCGCCACGCCGAGCAGCCCGCACTTTTCGTCCGCGCCCGGCGTCAGGCCGCCTGAGCCCGCCGCCGGTCAGAAATCGACCGTCACGCCCGGCAGGTTCAGTTCGTGCAGCAGGTCGCGCACTTCCTGCCGCGCCGCCACGTTGGACATGCTGAGATTCTCCACCCCGATATCGCGCAGGTCGAGCAGTGTCAGCCCGCGCGGAAACAGCTCGCGGAAGATCACCCTTTCAGCAAAGCCCGGCGCGACGCGGAAGCCGATGCGCTTCGACAACTGGTCGAGCGCGGCGCCGACCTTGCGCTTGTTGTGCATGTACTGCGTGCCGAGACGGTTCCTGAGCACGATCCAGTCGATCGGCTTCAGCCCGGCCCGGGCGCGAAGCTGCCGCGCGTTCCACACCATTTCCGAATAGATCGACGGGCCCGCGACGCGGCTCGTATCCGGGTTGACGCGCGCCAGGAGGTCGAAGTCGATGAAGCTGTCGTTCAGGGGCGTGATCAGCGTGTCGGCGAGCGAATGCGCCACCTGGCTCAGCCGCGTATGCGAGCCGGGGCAGTCGATGACGATGAAGTCCGCGTCCCGCTCGAGCCCCGCCATCGCCTCCGACAGCCGCCGGTCGTAGACGTTCTCCCCCGGGGCGAGCGCCGAGGCGTCGATCTCCGGCAGGTCGCGGTAGTCGGGGACCGGCAGGTCCAGACCGGCCTTGCGGACATAGGAGCGGCGGTTCTCGATGTAGCGGCCGAAGCTGCGCTGGCGCAGGTCGAGGTCGAGCGCGCCGACCCTGTACCCCATCCGCGCGAGCGCCGTCGCCACATGCATGCAGGTCGTCGACTTGCCCGAGCCGCCCTTTTCGTTGCCGACAACGATGATATGCGCCACTGCCTGACCTCGACTTCCCGCGCGGGTGACCGCGTCCCCAGATTTGCGCCACTATAGGTATGGTTTCTGGCAGGCGGAAGGCACCACAACTGCGTGGACGGCGCCTGCGTGGCGCGATTGCAATGGCCGGATCAGGCCGCCTGTGTAGCGGCGAATCCCGACTGCCGCCGCGACGTTGCACTGGCGAGAAATCGCGGTTGCGCTTTCCCGCGGACTTGTGCAGTTGCCGCGCCGGGGGCGTGAAGGAGAACCGAACTTGACAACCAGAAATTGCGCCGGCCTCGTGGCGGCGGCACTCGTGACCATACCCTCGGCCCTCGCGGCCGCGCCTTTCGTCGAAAGGCACTCCGCCTGGACGGCGATGGGGCGCGACGACGTCTGTTTCGCCGTGACCGAGGACCTGGGCGGCTCGGGCGCGGCGCTCACGCTGCTCTATTTCCCGACCCGCTCCTACGCCACGGTCTCGTCCGCGTCCTGGCTGGAGGTTCCGGGGACCTGGGAGGCGGGGCAGGGCGTGCTGGAGCTGGTCTTCGGCACCGATGCGCCGGAGACCCTGCCGGCGCAGATCGAGGGTGTCGCCATCTACCTGACCGATGAGTCCGGCGCCTCGTTCACCGGGCTCGAGACCGCGCTGAAGTCGAAGACCGCGACGATGGAGATCGCCGCCGCGGGCCAGCGCGACCTCGTGCTCCGCGATGGATCGGGCACCGAGATCGCCGCCTTCAGCCTGCACGGCGTGGCAGATGCGCTCGCTGCGGCAAGCGCCTGCGCCGCGACGCTCTGAGCGCGGTTCCGGGCCGGCCGGTCGCACCCAGTCGGCCCCGGTTGCCGGGCGGCTTCCAGGGCCCATCCAGATATCGCGTCGGCACAAAGGATCAGGGCATGTCTGCAGGCCGTGCCGGTCCGCAAAGCGGGCATATCTCGTTCAGCGTATGATCATCAACATAACGACGACGGCCACAGCGCCCGCGATAAGCAGGTTCGTGGGGTCGTTGGCCAACGAGCTTGCCCAATCGGGGATCACACTGCCTGAGCTACCTTTGGAACCCGCCGCAATTCCATATTCGACCATATCCCCGGCCCCCAGGTCTTCAGTGCTTTCGAAGGATCCTAACACGAATGTCGCGGGGGAAGGCACTGCGTCCCTCTGAGCATGCTTGCTTCTCGCCGGCTTTCGCCCACCAGGCGCGGCTTCGTCCTCGGGCTCCAAGCCGACCACCACGATTTCGAGACATGGCCAAAGAAAACGCCGCCCCGAGGGGCGGCGTTTCTCGTTCCGGGCGGCGGCGGCTCAGAAGCCGAGGCCGGCGTACTTGTTCTTGAACTTCGACACGCGGCCGCCGGTGTCCATCAGCTTGGCCGAACCGCCGGTCCAGGCGGGGTGCACCGACGGGTCGATGTCGAGCGCCATCACGTCGCCTTCCTTGCCCCAGGTCGAGCGGACCTGGTAGGTGGTGCCGTCGGTCATCTTGACCTCGATCATGTGGTAGTCGGGGTGAATGTCTTTTCTCATGATCCCGCTCCTCAGGCTTCGGCTTTGGGCTTGTAGTTGGTGACTTCGGCGATCCGGGCCGACTTGCCGCGGCGATCGCGCAGATAGTAGAGCTTGGCGCGGCGGACGCGGCCGCGGCGCACGACCTCGATCGAGTCGATGTTGGTCGAGTGGAGCGGGAAGACGCGCTCGACGCCCTCGCCGAAGGAAATCTTGCGGACGGTGAACGACGCGCCGATGCCCGAGCCGCCCTTGCGGGAGATGCAGACGCCTTCGTAGTTCTGGACGCGCGAACGCGTGCCTTCCGTCACCTTGTAGCCGACACGGATCGTGTCGCCCGCCTTGAAGTCCGGGATGGACTTGCCGAGAGCGGCGATCTGCTCGGCTTCGAGTTGCGCGATCAGGTTCATCGCGTGATCCTTTCCTATGCTCGCGGTGATTCCGCGATGGTGTGCGCGCCTCAGAGCTCTTGGTCTTCCTTCGGGTCCCCACCGTGCTTGGCACGATACGCCCGCCAGAGATCAGGTCGACGTTCCTTGGTCAGCCTTTCGGCCTCTTTCCTCCTCCAGTCGGCGATCTTCGCGTGATGGCCGGACAGAAGCACTTCCGGTATCGCGCGGCCTTCCCAGAGGGTGGGTCTCGTGTATTGCGGGTGTTCCAGAAGCCCGTCCGAAAAGGATTCCTCCTCGGTGGACGCCTGATTCCCGAGCACGCGGGGTATAAGGCGAACCGTCGCGTCGATCAAGGCCTGTGCGGCGATCTCTCCGCCGGTGAGGACGAAGTCGCCGAGCGAGACCTCCTCGATGGCATAGTGATCGAGCACGCGCTGGTCGACGCCCTCGAAGCGGCCGCAGAGCAGCGTGAGGCCGTCGGCCTCCGCCAGCCGCCGCGCGGTGGCCTGATCGAAGGGCTTTCCGCGCGGGGAAAGGTAGATCACCGGCCAGCGGGCGCGGTCGACCGGCGTGCCGATCGCCGCCTGGTCGAGCGCCTTGGCGACCACGTCGGCCCTGAGCACCATGCCCGCGCCGCCGCCAACCGGATTGTCGTCGACATTGCGGTGCTTGCCCTCGCCGAACGGCCTGAGGTCGATCGTCTCGAGCGCCCAGAGCCCCTCCTGCAGCGCCCTGCCGGTGAGCGAGAGCCCAAGCGTGCCCGGGAACGCTTCGGGAAAGAGCGTGATGACCTTGGCGCACCACGCCCCCTTGAGGCGCGGCGTGTCGGTCATCAACTCGCGCGGCTTCGGCGAGGCGGAGATCGACAGGCGCCCGTGGGATTTGGGCTTTTCCGCGTCGCTCATGCCTCGGACTCCTCCGGCGGATCGGCGATGATCCGGCCGGCGGTGAGATCCACGGTCGGCACCACGGCTCTGGTGAACGGCAAGAGCAGCGCCGTTTTCCGGCCCGGCGCGAAGATTTCGAGAATGTCGCCGGCGCCGTGATCGTAGATCGCGCGGACCGTGCCGAGCCGCTTGCCGCCAGTGTCGAAGACCTCGAGACCGATCAGGTCGGCATGGTAGAATTCGTCATCCGGCAGGTTCGGCAGTTTCGACCGTTCAGCATAAAGCGAGACACCGCGCAAGGCGTCGGCCTCCTCCTTCGTCGCCACGCCCGAGAGCCGCGCCGCGAGCCCGCCCTGGATGGCGCGGGTGATCTTCACGGTGAAGCTGCGGCTGCCGTCCTCGGTCCAGAGCGGCGCATAGGCCGCGATCGCCTCGGGCTGGGCGCAGAAGCTTTTCAGCCGCACCTCGCCCTTGACGCCGAAGGCGCCCGAAATGGCGCCGACGCAGATTCGGTCAGTTGCCATCCTTCCCCTCCGGGCAGGCGGCCGCCGCCGTGGCGGCGGCCGGTTGGTCAGCGAACAGCCGATCGGTCTTGATGCCGAGCCAGAACGCCCCCGCGCAGAGCGCGAAGGTGACGAACCGGCGCAGGAAGAAGCCGATCAGCATGTCGTCGCGGCCTTACTCGGCCGAAGCCTCGGCGGCGGCGGCCTTCTTGGCCTTCTCCTCGGCGCGCTTCTTGGCCTTGTCGCCCGGCTCGGCCTTCTTGAGGTTCTTGCGCTCGGCCTTTTCCTTGACGCCAGCGGCTTCGAGCATCCGCGCGATGCGGTCGGTCGGCTGGGCGCCCTGGCTGAGCCAGTACTGGACGCGCTCCATGTTCATCTTCACGCGGTCCTCGCTGTCCTTCGGCAGGAGCGGGTTGTAGGTGCCTAGCTTCTCGATGAAGCGGCCGTCGCGGGGCATCCGCGAGTCGGAAGCGACGATCGAATAGTGCGGGCGCTTCTTGGAGCCCCCACGGGCGAGGCGGATCTTCATAGCCATGTCAGTGTCTCCTATTCTTGGCTCATGAAACAGGCAAGTACCTGTCTTTCCTTGGTTATTTCTGTAGCTGCTCGTGATGCCTGATGACCTCGCTGATCACGAAGTTCAGCAGTTTCTTGGCGAATTCCGGGTCGAGGTCGGCCTCCTGCGAGAGCCGCTCGAGGCGCGCGATCTGCTGCGCCTCGCGCGTCGGGTCGGAGGGCGGCAGGTCGTGCTCGGCCTTCAGGCGCCCCACCGACTGGGTGTGCTTGAAGCGCTCGGCGAGCGTGTAGACGAGGATCGCGTCGAGCCGGTCGATCGACTCGCGGTGACCTTTCAGGAGGTTCGCGGCGCGGGTGGTCGGGTCACTCATTCGAACCTCCGGAACAGGGGCTGACAGGCGTCGGACATGCGTACAGCTTCCGTACAGCCATCGTACCGACAATCGGGCATACGGGCGCTGCGGCGCGGCGGGTCATGCGGCGCCCTCCGGCCGGTGGCGGAAGACCAGGCACGGCTCCTCGCCCGGATGGGCGGCCGCGTCGTCGCGGACCGCGCCCAGCCGTTCGGCGAGCGCGATGGAGCGGGTGTTCTCCGGCGCGATGTAGCTCACCGCGGTGTGCCAGCCGAGCGCGCCGAAGGCGTGGTCGCGGGCGGCGGTCGCGGCCTCGAGCGCGAGGCCCTTGCCCTCGGCCGCCGGCGCCCAGACCGTCCAGGCGAGCTCGCGCTCGGGCCAGCCTTCGGGATACCAGGGGCCGGTCATGCCGAGCGCTTGGTCCGAGCCTTTCCGCGTGAAGACGAAGGAGCCGAAGCCGCGCAGCACCCACATGCCGATGACATGGCCGAACGACCGCCAGGCATTGTCGGCCTCGAGCGGGCCGCCGATGAAGCGGGCGCGCTCGGTGGCCGCGAAGTCGCGCCAGGCCGGCCAGTCGGCCGCCCGCGGCGCGCGCAGGGTCAGGCGCCCGGTTTCCAGGACGGGGGTGTTGACGAGGGCCGGCCTCATGCGCGGCCCTCCATGCCCAAGCCGGAATCGCGGCGCGGGCCGCGAAGCCGCGGCCGTCCGGTGTCCAGCACTGACAGGTCCCGCCGGGTCATTTCTTCTTGCCGAAGCCCCCGAGGCCCGAGAGCCCGCCCGGCAGCTTCATGCCGCCGAGCCCGCCCGGCAGGCCGCCGCCGCCGAGACCCTCGCGCATGCCTTTGGCCATCGCCTCCATCTCGGCGCCGCTCATCTTCGAGGGGTCGGGCATGCCACCCTTGCCCATCATGCCCTTCATGGCCTGCTTGAGCATGCCGCCTTTGCCCATCTTGCCCATCTTCTTCATCATGTCCGCCATCTGGCGGTGCATCTTCAGAAGCTTGTTGAGCTCCGAGACCTCGAGCCCGGAACCGGCGGCGATACGCTTCTTGCGGCTGGCCTGCAGCAGGTCGGGATTGGCGCGCTCCTTCTTGGTCATCGAGTTGATGAGCGCGATCTGGCGGCGCAGCACGGAGTCGTCGAAGCCCGCCTCGTCCATCTGCTTTTGCATCTTGCCCATGCCAGGCATCATCCCCATGAGGCCCT
>JBFKMA010000105.1:0-7645 GCA_041630175.1 Albidovulum sp. | reverse complement strand
CGGTCAGGTTGATCCGGCTCGCGTCCGAGGGGTCCGACTTCGACATCTTCTTGGAGCCGTCGCGCAAGGACATGACGCGCGTCGCGGCGCCCTCGATCACCGGCTCGGTGATCGGGAAGAAATCGACGCCGAAATCATGGTTGAACTTCGCCGCGATGTCGCGGGTCAGCTCCACGTGCTGCTTCTGTTCTTCGCCCACCGGCACATGGGTGGCGTGGTAGAGCAGGATGTCGGCCGCCATCAGCGAGGGATAGGCGTAAAGCCCGAGCGAGGCGTTCTCGGAATTCTTGCCGGCCTTGTCCTTGAACTGCGTCATGCGGTTCATCCAGCCGAGCCGGGTGACGCAGTTGAAGATCCAGGCGAGCTCGGCATGGCCGGGCACCTGGCTCTGGTTGAAGAGGATCGAGCGCTTCGGGTCGATGCCGCAGGCGAGAAAGGCCGCCGCGGCTTCGCGGGTCTGCTGGCGCAGCTTCGCCGGATCCTGCCAGACCGTGATCGCGTGCAGGTCGACGAGGCAGTAGATCGTCTCGATCCCCTCGTCCTGCTTTTCCACGAACCGCTTCAGCGCCCCGAGATAGTTGCCGAGCGTGAGCCCGCCCGAAGGCTGGATGCCCGAGAAGATGCGCGGTTTGAATTTGGTCGTCGGCGCGGCGGTCATCGCTGTCCCCGTCTCTAGGCGTCTGGAATTTTCCGTCCCGCTCGCGTATCGCAGGGGCAGGTCAGCGTCAACAAGGAGACCCGCCATGCGGCCAGGCTTTGACGAAGCGCCGGTGAACCCGCTGCCGCCGGTCGTGTGGCTCATGCTCCTGCCGATCATCGCGATGGAAGTGGTCCTGAGCGCGGGCGGCCACGGCATCGCCGGCGGGCCGACCGCCATCGGCTGGCGCAACGACGCGCTGCAGCGCTTTGCGCTGTCGCCCGAGATGCTCGACCAGATGCTGGCCGCGGGGCAGATCGTTCCCGACTATCTCATGCGCTTCGTGACCTATCCCTTCGTGCACGGCAATTTCACCCACGCGCTTTTCGCCGCGGTCTTCATCCTCGCGCTCGGCAAGTTCGTGGGCGAGGTGTTCCGGGGCTGGGCGGTGCTTTCCGTGTTCCTCGGCGGCGCGCTTGCCGGCGGGCTCGCCTATTCGCTGGCGCCGGGGCTGCGGGTCGCGCTGTTCGGCGCCTATCCGGGCGCCTACGGGCTCATCGGGGCCTTCACCTTCATCATCTGGGCGCGGCTCGGGGCCGAGCACGCCAACCGGGCGCGGGCGTTCACGCTGATCGGCTTCCTGCTTGGCATCCAGCTCCTGTTCGGGCTGCTGTTCGGCGGCTCGGCGGACTGGATCGCCGATCTCGCGGGGTTCGGGGCGGGGTTCCTGCTGTCCTTCGTCGTCGGCCCCGGCGGGCCGGCGCATCTCCTCAAGGCGATCCGTCAGCGCTGACGCGCGAGGCCGGAGCGGAAGTCGGCCATCCGGAAGGCGCCGAGCGCGTAGGCGGCGAGCCCGTAGACCGCCATGCCGGAAAGGACCAGAAGGCCGAGCGCCCAGTAGCGGTGGCCCTGTGCGGCAAGCGGCCCGGCCAGCGCAACCCCGGCGCCCCAGAGGAAGAGCCCCATCACCGCCGCGGCGGCAATCATGCGCGGCAGGCGGGCGCGGAGCCGGTCGTCGGCGCGCGCCGCCTCGCCCATGCCGCGCGTCCCCCACCAGAGCTGGAAGGTCATCGCCCATCCCGCAAGCGTCGTGCCAAGAGCTGCGGCGATGAAGCCGAGGAACGGGGCGAGGCCGATGGCGAGCGCGGCATTGACCAGCATCGACCAGAGCGCGAAGCGGAACGGCGTCGCGGTGTCCTCGCGCGCGAAGTAGAGCGGCTGCAGCACCTTCTGCAGCACGAAGGCCGGCAGCCCGGCGCCGTAGACCGCGAGCGCGAGCGCGGTCGGCACCGTATCCTCCGCCCCGAAGGCGCCGCGTTCGTAGAGGACCGAGATCAGCGGCACCGGGATAATCATCAGCGCCACGCCCGCCGGCACGGTCAGGAATAGCGCGAACTCGGTGGCGCGCGACAGCGCGTAGCGGCCGCCGAACATGTCCTCGGCCTTCAGCCGCCGCGAGAGGTCTGGCAGCAGCACGATGCCGATGGCGATGCCGACGACGCCCAGCGGAAGCTGGTAGAGCCGGTCGGCATAGCTGAGCCACGCGATGGCGCCCTCGAAGAAGCTGCCGACCTGGCGGCCGACGAGAAGGTTGATCTGCACCACCCCGCCGGCCAGCACCGCCGGCCCGGCGATGGTCAGGAGCCGTTTCAGATCGGGCGTCATCCGCGGTCGCTTGAGCCGGAGCGCGAAGCCCATCCGCGCCGCCGCGACCCAGACCAGCGCGAGTTGCGCGAGCCCGGTCACTGGCGTCGCCCAGGCCATTGTCAGCCCCATGTCCCAGCCGGCGAAATCGGCGGTGACCATCGCGGCGATGAAGATCGCGTTGAGAAGCACCGGCGCGCCGGCCGCCGCGATGAACCGCCCGCCGGCGTTGAGAAGCCCCGAGAGCAGCGCCGTCAGCGAGATGAACAGGATATAGGGAAAGCAGATGCGCCCGTATTCGGTGGCCAAGGGCAGCCGCTCGTCCCCGGCGAAGCCGCCGGCCATGGCGAGCACCAGCCAGGGCATCGCCACCATCGCCACGAGCGACACGAGCGTGACCACGAGGGCAAGCCCCGCGAAGGCGTCCTCGGCGAAGCCCTTGGGGTCCTCGCCGACTTCGAGCTTCTTGGAGAAGAGCGGCACGAAGGCGGTGTTGAACGCGCCCTCGGCGAAGAAGCGGCGGAACATGTTCGGCAGCGTGAAGGCCACGAGGAACGCCTCGGCCACCGGCCCGGTGCCGAGATAGGCCGCGATCAGAACGTCGCGGATGAAGCCCGCGATGCGGCTCACCAGCGTCCAGGCCCCGACCGTCAGGAAGCCGCGGATCAGACGGATCGGTTTCATTCGCCCCTTGCCCGCTCCGCGCCTTCGGTGATCGCCTGGCGCAGTTTCTTCTCCAGGCTGCTCTGCTTCGCCTTGGTGTGCAGTTTCAGGCCGAACATGTCCTTGACGTAGAACGAATCCACCACCTGCGCGCCATAGGTCGCGATCACGGCCGAGGCGATGTAGATGTGGTTCGCCGCCAGCGTCCGCGTCAGGTCATACAAGAGCCCCGGCCGGTCGCGGGTATCGACCTCGATGATCGTGTAGATCTCCGATCCGTCATTGTCGAAGGTGATCGAGGTCGGGAACTGGAACTGGCGCTCGCGCTTCTTGATCTTGTCGCGGTCCTTGAGCGCATCGCGTGCCACGACCTCGCCTCTCAGCGTCTTCTCGATCATCGCGCGCAGGCGGGGCAGGCGGTCGGTCTCGTAGGGATGGCCCTCGGTGTCCTGGACCCAGAAGACCGCCGTCGCGTAGCCGTCCTTCGAGGTATAGGTCCGCGCGTCGACGACATTGGCGCCGACGAGCGCCAGCGCGCCCGCGAGCCGCGAGAAGATGCCCGGATGGTCGGCGAGCGCGAAGCAGGCCCGCGTCGCGTCATGGTCGGGGTCGGGCTTGATGTCGATGCGGATCGCGTCGTCGGGGATGTCCTTGAGGAGTTTGGCGAAGACGACATGGGTATCGGTCGAAAGCCCCTGCCAGTAGGGGTCGTAATGCCGCCCGGTCTCGCGCCGCACATCCTTGGTGTCCCAGTCGGACAGAGCCTCGCGCAGGCTGCGTTTCGACTCGTCCTGGCGCTTGCTGCTGTTCAGCGTCTCGAGCCCCGCCTCCAGCGCATCGGTGGTGTCGGCATAGAGCCGGCGCAGCAGCATGGCCTTCCAGTTGTTCCAGGTGTTCGGCCCGACGCCGCGGATGTCGCAGACCGTGAGCACGGTCAGAAGATCGAGCCGCTTGCGGGTCTTCACCACCTTGGCGAAGTCGCGCACCGTCCTGGGGTCCGAGATGTCGCGCTTCTGCGCCATGTCGGACATGAAGAGGTGGTAGCGCACCAGCCATTCCACCGTCTCGCATTCCTCGGGGTTGAGCCCCAGCCGCGGCGCCACCTTCCGCGCGATCTGGGCGCCGAGGATCGAGTGATCCTCGGGCCGGCCCTTGCCGATGTCATGCAGGAGAAGCGCGATGTAGAGCACCCGCCGGTTCACGCCGGCATCGAGGATCGAGGAGGACAGCGGCAGCTCCTCGATCAGCTCCTTGCGCTCGATCTGTGCGAGGGTGGAGATCGTCTGGATCGTGTGCTCGTCCACCGTGTAGTGGTGGTAGACGTTGAACTGCATCATCGCGACGATCGGCTCGAATTCCGGGATGAAGGCCGAGAGCACGCCAAGCTCATTCATGCGGCGGAGCGAGCGTTCGGGATTGCCGTGCTTGAGGAGAAGGTCGAGGAAGATCCGAGTCGCCTCCTTGTCCTCGCGCATCTCGTCGTCGATGAGATGGAGGTTCTGGGCCACGACCCGCATCGCCTCGGGGTGGATCAGGTTGCCGGTCCTCAGCCCTTCCTCGAACAGGCGCAGGAGGTTCAGCTTGTCCTTCAGGAACGCCTTCGGATCGGCGATGTTGATCCGTCCCTGGTCGATCCGGAACCCCTCGCGCACCTTGCGGCGGCGGCGCAGGAACCCCACGAGCCGCGCTTCCCTCTTGACGTGGCGCTCCTCGAGCGCGGTCAGGAAGACGCGGGTGAGTTCGCCCACATGCGTCGCGTGGCGGAAATAGTCCTGCATGAAATGCTCGACCGCGCGGCGCCCGCCGCTGTCCTGGTAACCCATGCGGCGCGCGACCTCGACCTGGAGGTCGAAGGTGAGCTGATCGTTGGCGCGCCCGGTGATCAGGTGCAGATGGCAGCGCACCGCCCAGAGAAAGTCCTCGGCGGCGGCGAAATTCTCGTATTCCTCGCGCCTCAGCAGGCCCTGGTCCACAAGCTCGGCGGCCTGGCGCACGCCGTGGATATACTTGCCGATCCAGTAGAGCGTCTGCAGGTCGCGCAGGCCGCCCTTGCCCTCCTTCACGTTGGGTTCGAGAACGTAGCGCTGGCCACCCTGGCGCTTGTGCCGCTCGGCCCGCTCGGCGAGCTTGGCCTCGATGAACTCGGTGCTGGTGCCCTTGAAGAGCTCGTTCCTGAGCTTCAGCCTGAGTTCGGCGGCCAGCGGCTGATGGCCGCTGATGAAGCGCCGCTCGAGGAGCGCGGTGCGGATCGTGTAATCCTCACGCCCGAGACGCAGGCAGTCCTTCACCGTGCGGCTGGAATGGCCGACCTTCAGGCGCAGGTCCCACAGGATGTAGAGCATCGACTCGATGACGCTCTCGGCCCAGGCCGTCATCTTCCACGGCGTGAGGAACAACAGGTCCACATCGGATTGCGGCGCCATCTCGGCGCGGCCATAGCCGCCGACCGCCATGACCGCGATGTGTTCGCCCTCGGTCGGGTTGGCGCGCGGATGCAGCACCTCCGAGGCGATCTGGAACGCCGCTTCGACGATCGCGTCGGTCAGCGCCGCGTGGGCGCGGACCGTGGTGGTCGCGGCACGGGGATGGGTTTCGAAATCGGCCGTGATCGTGGCAATGACCTCGCGCCGGGCGGTGGCGAGCATCTCGACGATCGCGCCGCGCCTGGCGCGAGGGTCCTCGGTTTCAGCCAGGCGCGCGCGAAGCGCCTGGCAGAAGCCGGCCGTGTCGAAGATCGGATGGTCTCCGATGGCGGCGGGAAGCGCGGCTCGGGGCGCCTGCAGCGCGAGCTCAGAACCCGGCGCCACGGAAGCTTCTCGGGGCAGGATCGATCACGACCACCTGTGCGTTCTGGATCTGGGCGACGGCAAGGCCGCGTTCGTTGCTGCCGTCGGCGCGGAGCCGGAAGACGCCGTTGACGCCGGCGAAGCCCGCCGCCTGGGTCAGCGAGGCGGCCGACAGCGCGTCCGGAGCGCCCTGCCGCGCGAGCGCGCCGATCGCCGCGATCCCGTCATAGGCCAGGCCGGCGATCGGGTGCGGCGGCTCGCCATAGGCGGCGGTGAAGCGCGACTGGAACAGCGCGTTGAGCCCGGGATCGGGAAGCGCGAACCAGCCGCCCTGGACGCCCGGCATCGACAGGGTTCCCGAAGGGATGTCCCAGCGCGTGAGGCCGATGAACTGCGTTGTCTGCGGGCTCAGCCCGGATTCCGGCAGAAGCTGCGCCAGAAGCGGCAGCGCGCCGGCCGTGTCCGCGGTGAAGAACACCGCATCGGCGCCGGCGGAGCGGACGGAGTTCGCGATCGCCGGGGCGGCGGCGATCACGCCCTGCTGCGAGAACTCGTAGGTCGCGGTGCCGGTGATCGTGGCGCCCGAGCGCGCGGCGGCGGCCTCGATGGCGCGGCGGCCGAGCTGACCGGCGGCGTTCTGGTCATGCACGACCATGATCCGCCCCTTGCCGGCCCGCACGGCATGGGACACGAGCCGGTTCGCCGTGTTCTCGAAGGTCGGGCCCAGCACGAAGACATTGCCGCCGGCGATGTCGGTATTGTTTGAGAAGGACAGCACGTTGACGCCGGTGCCCGCGACGGCGCTGCCCGCGGCGTTGGCGGCCTCGGCGAAGACCGGGCCGAGGATGACGCGCGCGCCATCGTCCACCGCGCGGCGCGCCATCGCCGCTGAGGTCGCCGCGTCGGAGCCGGCATTGTAGACCCGCAGGTCGATCTGGACGCCCTGAAGATCGGCGATGGCGAGGTCGGCGGCCTGCTTGAGGTTGCGCGCGAGCACCTCGTCGCCGGAATCTCCGGTGCCGCCGGGCAGGATCAGCGCCACCTGCACCGGCGCGCCGGGATCGAGGCCCGGGCCGCGGCCGGAGGGGATCGGATCGCAGGCCGCCAGCGCGAAAGCGGCGGCCAGCGCGGCGGCACGGGTCAACGCCTTGCGGCGGCTCGTGAAAACGGCGAACATGGTACGATCCTCGATCCGGTCGCGGGGAAGACGAAGCGCCGCGAGATTATGCGTTCCGCGGGGCGAAGTAAACGCATCAGCAGGAAGGGCGGCAATGACCGGCGAACGTCATCCCCTTGGTCCGGGACTGTATTTCATCGCCACGCCGATCGGCGCGGCGCGCGACATCACGCTCAGGGCGCTCGACATCCTGGCGAGCGCCGACGTGATCGCGGCGGAGGACACCCGAAGCCTCCGGCATCTGATGGACATTCACGGCATCGCGCTCGGCGATCGCCCGCTCCTGGCCTATCACGATCATAATGGCGAGCGGATGCGCCCGAGGATCCTCGCCGCGCTCGCGGACGGCAAGTCGGTGGCCTACGCCTCCGAGGCCGGCACGCCGCTCGTCGCGGATCCCGGCTTCCAGCTCGGCCGCGCGGTGATCGCCGGGGGGCACTCGGTCATCGCCGCGCCCGGGCCTTCGGCGGTGCTCGCGGCGCTCACCGTCTCGGGCCTGCCCTCGGACCGTTTTCTCTTCGCGGGCTTTCCGCCCTCCGCCGGGGCGCAGCGGCGGAACTGGCTCGCCGAACTCACGGCGGTCCCGGCGACGCTGATCCTCTACGAATCGCCCAGGCGCGTTCAGGGATTGTTAGAGGATCTGGCGCTAGCCTTCGGCGAGGACCGGCAGGCGGCGATCTGCCGGGAACTGACCAAGCGCTTCGAGGAGATCACGCGCGGCACGATTGCCGAACTGCG
>JBFKMA010000104.1:0-7700 GCA_041630175.1 Albidovulum sp. | reverse complement strand
GCCGCCTCCCAGGCCAGCATCGCGCGCTTGACCGGGAGACCCCAGTGATAGCCTCCGAGGCCTCCGCCCATGCGCAGCGCCCGATGGCATGGGATCAGCCAGCACACCGGGTTGCGGCCGACCGCGGTGCCGACGGCGCGCGCGGCGCGCGGATTGCCGATCCGGGCCGCGATGTCGGAATAGGTCGTGACCTGGCCCGAGGGGATCGCCAGTAGCGCCTCCCAGACCTTGATCTGGAATGGCGCGCCGATGAGGTGGAGCCGCGCCTCGCCCTTCTGCGCGAAGGCCGCCTCGACCCAGGGCGCGATCGTGTCGGGGGCTTCCACGAAACGGGCGTTCGGCCAGCGGCCGGCGAGGTCGGCGAAGGCCGCCTCGCGCCCGCATTCCTCGGCGAAGGCGAGGCCGCAGAGGCCGCGGTCGGTGCCCATCGCGAGGACCACGCCGAAGGGCGAGGGGAACCAGCCGTGGCGCACCGTGAGACCCGCGCCGGCGCGGGCGTATTCGCCGGGGCTCATCGACTCCCATCTGAGGAAGAGGTCGTGCAGCCGCCCGGCGCCGGAGAGGCCGGCCTCGGCGGCGGTGTCGAGCAGCGTGTGGCGCTCCGCGAGGAGCCGCCGCGCGAGGTCGATCGTCAGGTATTGCTGGTAGCGCTTGGGCGAGACCCCGACCCAGCGCGAGAACACCCGCTGGAAATGCGCCGGGCTCATCGAGAGGCGGCCGGCGAGATCGTCGAGCGCGAGCCCCGCGCCGCCCTCGGCCTCGATGAGCTTCAGCGCGCGGGCGATGACGCTGTAATGGTAGCCGTGATCGGGGGATTCGTGCAGCATGTCCGGTCTCCTTGCCCCGAGGATAGGGCCGCCCGCCCGCTGCCGCGACCCGGAATCTGCGCTTTCCGGACACAGGGCGCCGGGCCGGTCCCACAGATGCTTGCGCCGGGCGGCGGAGCCGGGCATATCGCGGCCATGGCCCAGCAGCTCGA
Organism: Albidovulum sp.; assembly: GCA_041630175.1. Classification (GTDB taxonomy): domain Bacteria; phylum Pseudomonadota; class Alphaproteobacteria; order Rhodobacterales; family Rhodobacteraceae; genus Albidovulum. The sequence continues at coordinate 6,721 of JBFKMA010000104.1, read as the reverse complement.
TTACGCCACGATCCGCGAGATCTTCACCCGCTTCCGTGCCGCCGAGGCCGAGCCGAAGGGGGAGCTCGAACATGTCAACGCCTTCACGCTGCTGGTGGCGGTGGCGCTCAGCGCGCAGGCCACCGATGCGGGCGTGAACAAGGCGACGCGGGCGCTGTTCAGGATCGCCGATACGCCCGAGAAGATGCTGGCGCTCGGCGAGGAGGGGCTGATCGAGCATATCAAGACGATCGGGCTTTTCCGCCAGAAGGCGAAGAACGTGATCAAGCTCTCCCGCATCCTCGTGGAGCAATATGGCGGCGAGGTGCCCTCGTCGCGCGCGGCGCTGCAATCGCTGCCCGGCGTCGGGCGCAAGACCGCGAACGTGGTCCTCAACATGTGGTTCCGCCATCCCGCGCAGGCGGTCGACACCCATATCTTCCGCGTCGGCAACCGCACCGGCATCGCGCCGGGCAAGACCGTCGAGGCGGTCGAGCGCGCGATCGAGGACAATGTGCCCGCCGAGTTCCAGCTCCATGCCCATCACTGGCTGATCCTGCACGGCCGCTACATCTGCGTGGCAAGAAAGCCCAAATGCGGCGCCTGCCACATCCGCGATCTCTGCCCCTACGAGGAGAAGACGTTTTGACCAACCGCTACCAGGTCGTGGGCATCGGCAACGCGATCGTCGACGTGCTGAGCCAGACCGACGAGAGTTTCCTCGACCTCATGGGGATCGAGAAGGGCATCATGCAGCTCATCGAGCGCGAGCGCGGCGAGATGCTCTACGGCGCGATGCGCGACCGCACCCAGGCGCCGGGCGGCTCGGTCGGCAACACCATCGCGGGATTGGGCAATCTCGGGCTGAAGGCGGCCTTCATCGGCCGGGTGCGCGACGACGTGCTGGGGCGTTTCTTCCAGAAATCGCTGACCCTCGAGGGCACCGACTTCCCCAATCCGCCGGTCAACGGCGCCGATCTACCGACCTCGCGCTCGATGATCTTCGTGACCCCGGACGGCGAACGGTCGATGAACACCTATCTCGGCATCTCGGCCGATCTCGGGCCCGAGGACGTGTCCGGCGAGGTGGCGGGGGCGACCGATTACCTCTTCCTCGAGGGCTATCTCTTCGACAAGGACAAGGGCAAGGACGCGTTCCTCAAGGCCGCGCGGCTCTGCCACGGCGGCGGCGGCAGGGCGGGGATTGCGCTTTCCGACCCGTTCTGCGTCGACCGCCACCGCGCCGACTTCCGGAGGCTAGTCAGGGACGAGATGGACTACGTGATCGGCAACCAGCACGAGTGGCAATCGCTCTACCAGACCACGGATCTGGAGGCGGCACTGGAGGCGGCGCGGGCCGAATGCCCGGTCGTGGTCTGCACCCGCTCGGGCGCGGACGTGATCCTCCTGCGCGGTGAGGAGCGGGTCGAAGTGCCGGTTCACCGGGTCGTGCCGGTCGATGCCACCGGCGCCGGCGACCAGTTCGCGGCGGGCTTCCTCTACGGGCTCGCCACCGGGCAGGGCCTCGCGACAGCCGGCCGCATGGGCTGCATCGCCGCGGCCGAGGTCATCAGCCATTTCGGCGCCCGGCCCGAGGCCGACGTGAAGACGCTGTTCCGGGCGCATGGGCTGATCTGAACCCGACTGCCGGGCGGCTGGCGCGCTTCTCGCGCTCCCCGAAGGGGAGCCCTCGTCGCGCGCCGTTGCCACGGAACGCGGCAGCCGGTCGCGGCGCTACCGGTATTCCCGGCGGATGACGAGCTTGAGCCCCGACCACACCTCGTCCACGGCGCAGACCTTGACGTCGACGAGGCCCAGCGGCAGGCCGACCGCGCGCACCGTGTCCTCGGTGATCTCGGACGGAACCTTCGACGCCTTCTTCGGCCAGGAGACCCAGACCATTCCGCCCGGCGCCATGGCCGCCCGCGCCTCGGCAAGGCGGCGTTCGAGTTCCGCGCGGGAGGTCGTGAAGAGGTGCAGGAAGTCGAGGCGCTCAGGTATTGCGTCGCCGCCGCCGAGCGCGACCGGGTCGCAGTCGAGCCCGAGCGTTTCGGCATAGGGCCAAGGCGCGTTCAGGACGCCCGCGCGCATCTCCGGCCGGATCCCGAGCTTCTTCGCGAGCGGCGTGCCGGAATAGCCCGGCATCTCACTGGCCGAGCTTGGCGTGCACCTCGTCGAGGTCGATCTCGCCCCTGGGCATCTTGTTCGCCGGATTCTCGAAATCGTAGCGGAAGAGCTGGAAGTCGCGCTTGTAGATCTCGTAGACGAGATGCATCGAGAGGTCGTCGAAATAGTCCTCGACCGGGTGCGCGCGTTTTGGCCCGTGGCCCTCGCTCTCGTTGAAGCGCGGGATCGCCTTCAGGTCCACCTTCGTCGGCGTCTCGACGGCGTCGAGCACGGTCTGCATGCCCGCGTTGAACGTCTCGGTGAAGAGGATGTGGTCGTAGCGCCCGCCATTGGCGATGAAGGTCGCGACATGGCCGGACATCGCCGACCAGTGGATGTCCGGATCCATCGGGCGGCGCCACTGGATCGTGTCGCGGGCGAAGAGCAGGAAGCGGCGGAAGGACCGGATCTGGTCGAATTCGAAGCCGGTCTCGGGGTCGCCGACCTCGATCCCGTATTTCTGGATGAGCGTCGGCACGAGATTGCCGCGGTAGCGCCGGCCGTTCCTCTGGATGCCGCAGATCTTGTCGAAGAACGACGAGAGGATCCGCGTATAGGGGTTGCGCACGCAGGTGAAGGCGTAGCTCTTGCGCGCCTTCACATTGGCCTCGATCAGCGGCTGGCTCGGCTCCTGCGCCCATTTGTGCAGGCCCTCGGTCGAGTCGTGGATGTCGCCGTCGAAAAACACCCCGTGATCGGAGTAGTACATGATCTGGCCGATGGTCGAGCAGGCGCATTTCGGCACCACGCGGTAGACCAGGCTCTCGCTCTCCGTCATCCAGGTTCCGGGAAACCCCATGAAACGCGCCCCTTCGGCGGCAGAATTGCGCGCCGGTCGCGCCTTGACCGGCATTTGCCGACTAAAGAGCAAAGAAACTCTGTTTATTCAACGGCCGATCGCGCTATCTAGCAAAACGGTGGCTGCAAGTGAGGCGCTCGGCATTCGGCAATGGCAAAAATCGCCTTCATTCTTCTGTGTCACAAGGATCCCGACGGGATCATCCGCCAGGCCGAGCGGCTGACCGCGGCGGGCGACTGCATGGCCATTCACTTCGACGCCCGGGCGGGGGCGGCGGATTATGCGCGCATCCGGGCGGCTCTGGCCGGCAATCCCAACGTCACCTTCGCCCGCAGGCGGATCAAATGCGGCTGGGGGGGCTGGAGCCTGGTGCAGGCGACGCTGCACGCCATCGAGGCGGCGGTCGCAGCCTTCCCGGACGCCACGCATTTCTACATGCTCTCGGGCGACTGCATGGCGATCAAGTCGGCGGAATACGCGCATGACCTCCTCGATGCCGAGGAGGTCGACTATATCGAGAGCTTCGACTTTTTCGACTCCGACTGGATCAAGATCGGGCTGAAGGACGACCGGCTGATCTATCGCCATCCGTTCAACGAACGCACCCAGAAGCGGCTGTTCTACGGTTTCTACAACCTGCAGAAGCGGCTCGGCTGGCGCCGCGCGATCCCGGCCGATCTGCAGATCATGATCGGCTCGCAATGGTGGTGCCTGCGGCGGCGCACGATCGAATGGGTGCTCGACTTCACGAAGCAGCGCCGCGACGTGATGCGGTTCTTCCGCACCACCTGGATCCCCGACGAGACCTTCTTCCAGACCGTCGTGCGCCATGTCGTGCCGGACCGCGAGATCCGCACGCGCACGCTGACCTTCCTGATGTTCTCCGATTACGGGATGCCGGTGACGTTCTACAACGACCACTACGACCTCCTGCTGAGCCAGGATTTCCTCTTCGCCCGCAAGATCAGCCCTGATGCGCGCGAGCTGAAGCGGCGGCTCGGCGATCTCTACGCGGCGCGGGGCGCGGGCTTCGAGATCTCGAACGAGGGGCAGACGCTCTACACCTTCCTGACCGGCCGCGGCCGCGAGGGCCGGCGCTTCGCCCGCCGCTTCTGGGAGACCGAGGCGAGCCTCGGGCACGAGCGCGAGCTGATGATCGTGATCTGCAAGAAATGGCATGTCGCCAAGCGGCTGGTCGACGCGGCCCGGCAGGCGACGAACGTTCCGGTCATCGAATATCTCTTCGACGAGGAATCGACGCCACTGCCCGATCTCGGCGGCATCCAGTCCTCGCTGGGCAAGCGCACCCGCCACAGGCGGGCGCTCCTGCGGATGATGTTCGACTATCACCGGAGCGACCGTCTCGTGATCTGCATGGACCCGAAGAACATCGATCTTCTGCAGGACTTCTGCGCCGACCGCGCGACGACCCGGCTTCTGGAGATCGAGTGCCGGTTCTCGGACGATTACCTGATCGGGCATGCGCGGCGCGTCGGGCTCGCCGGAGAGCAGACCGGCGCGGACTCGCTCGCCCGGCTGCTGCCGACGATCCGCCACGACCTGCGCCACGAGAGCGACCTGATCCGGGACGCGAAGTTCGACCGCCTCTATCGCATCCGCGAGGGCGCGGAGCCGGGCGAAAACGCCGTGCCTTTGGCGGCGTTTCTCGGTATCCCGGATGCGGCCGCGCGCGACATCGCGGCGACGGAACACCTATTCACGGACTGAGGGAGCCATGGCCTACGCTTACGACGACACCAACGTCTTCGCCCGCATCTTGCGCGGCGAGATCCCGAACAAGACGGTGCTGGAGACCGGGCACACGCTCGCCTTCCACGACGTGCGCCCGCAGGCGCCCGCGCATGTGCTGGTGATCCCGAAGGGGGCTTACGTCAATTTCGACCATTTCGCGACCGAGGCCTCGGCCGAGGAGCTCGCCGACTTCACCCGCGCGACCGGCGAGGTCTGCCGGATGCTCGGCGTGGCGCCCGGCGCGGGCGGGCAGGGCTACCGGATGATCTCCAATGCCGGGGCGCATGGCGTGCAGGAAGTGCCGCACTACCATGTGCATGTCCTCGGCGGCCGGGTGCTCGGGCGGATGCTGCAACCGGCCGGTTGACCGGCGCCGCAATGCCGGCGCCGGCTTGTCGCCAGCGGCCAATTCGCTATCATGCGCGCCGAGCCGGCCCCGCGGCCGGAAGCACAGGAATGACGGAGCCCGAACCATGTCCATCCCCGCACCCGAGACCGAGGTGGTCTCTACCTGGAAAGTGGCCTGCGACGGCGGTGAGGGCGCGCTCGGCCATCCCCGCGTCTGGCTGACGATCCCGCATGACAAGGGCTTCGTCGAATGCGGCTACTGCGACAAGAAATTCGTGCATGAAAGTGCGGCCGCCGCGGCGAAGTGAGCCCTGAGGCGGCGCGGGCGCCGGCCGGCGGCGTCCGGCGCATCCTGACCCTCCCGGCAGAGGGGCAGATCGCGGAATCCTGCGGAAATGCGGAGTGGCATCCGGGCGATCCCGCTTGCGCCGGGGGCGCGGGCGGCTGAACATGGCCGCGCGCTCCGGGGCGCGCCGGCGGACGAAAGGGACGGGACCATGACCTTCGGCAAGGGCTGCCATCTGCATCTGATCGACGGCTCGGCCTTCATCTTCCGCGCCTATCACGCGCTGCCGCCCTTGACGCGGAAATCCGACGGGCTGCCGATCGGCGCGGTGGCGGGGTTCTGCAACATGCTCTGGGGCCAGCTTCAGAACAATCGCGGCAAGGACGGCCCGACCCATATCGCCTGCGTCTTCGACTTTTCCTCGAAGACCTTCCGCGACGACATCTACGACCTCTACAAGGCCAACCGCCCGGAACTGCCCGAGGACCTGCGCCCGCAATTCCCGCTGACCCGCGAGGCGACGCGGGCCTTCAACGTCGCCTGCCTCGAGATGGAGAACTACGAGGCCGACGACATCATCGCCACGCTCGCCCGGCAGGCGACCGAGGCGGGCGGGGACGTGACGATCATCTCCTCGGACAAGGATCTGATGCAGCTCGTCGGCAACGGCGTCGAGATGTTCGACGCGATGAAGTCGAAGCGCATCGGCGTCGCGGAGGTCGAGGAGAAGTTCGGCGTGAAGCCCGAGCGGGTGGTCGACGTGCAGGCGCTCGCCGGGGACAGCGTCGACAACGTGCCCGGCGCGCCGGGGATCGGGGTCAAGACGGCGGCACTCCTGATCAACGAATACGGTGATCTGGAGACGCTCCTGGCGCGCGCCGAGGAGATCAAGCAGCCCAAACGGCGCCAGACGCTGATCGAGAATGCCGAGCTCGTCCGGGTCTCCAAGCGGCTGGTGACGCTCGACGCCCATGCGCCGGTCGAATGGACGCTCGACGAGCTCGAGGTCAAGGAGCCCGAGGCCGAGCCGCTGATGGAGTTCCTCGCGGCGATGGAGTTCCGCACGCTCACGAAGCGCGTGGCCGAGGCGCTGAAGGTCGAGGCGCCGGCGATCCCCGAGGCGCCCGCCGTGCCGGCGACCCATGAGGATGCCGAGGCGCCGCCGCAGGCGGTCGCCGAGGCGGCCCCCTTCGATCCCGACAGATACGAATGCGTCCGCGATGCCGCCGCGCTGACGCGCTGGGTCGCGACGATCCGCGAGCGCGGCTATGTCGCGGTTGATACCGAGACGACGAGCCTCGACGAGATGCGGGCGGAGCTTGTCGGCATCTCGCTCTCGGTGGTGCCCGGCGAGGCGTGCTACATCCCGCTCGGCCACCGGCAGGGCGGCG
>JBFKMA010000103.1:0-7715 GCA_041630175.1 Albidovulum sp. | reverse complement strand
GTCTCGGCATGGCGCCGGAACAGCGCCGCCACCGCGTCATGCACGGCGCGCCCCTTCCCGGTCAGCCGCACGCGCACCGAGCGGCGGTCGGCCTCGCAGCGTTCGTGGTGCATGTAGCCAGCCTCCACGAGCTTCTTCAGATTGTAGCTGACATTGGAACCCTGGTAGTAGCCGCGCGACTTCAGCTCCCCCGCGGTGACCTCGTTCTCGCCGATGTTGAACAGCAAGAGCGCCTGCACCGCGTTGATCTCCAGTTCCCCGAGCCGCTCGAACTCGTCCTTGATCACGTCGAGCAAGAGCCGGTGCAGCCGCTCCACCAGCCCCAGCGTCTCGACATAGGAACCGAGCAGCCCCGGCTGCGGGCCGTCTTCGATCTTTGCATGAAGGGTCATCGTCATCTCCGCCTCTCGTCGCTGCCCGAAGGCAGATTGGGCGGAAAAGCGCAAAATTTCCGTTAAAAGCCGCGGACGGGTTCAGCCGCGCGATTCGTGGCGCGCCCGCGCGAAGGCGGCGATCTCGGCCACGAGCGGCGCGAATCGCTCCGGCGCCGCGGCGGCGCCGGTCATCCAAGGGTAGAGATCCTGGTCGTTCTCGGCCAGAAGCGCGTCATAGAGCGCCAGCCGGTCTTGCGGCATCGCCGAGAGGTGAGCCTCGGCAAAGGGGCCGAGGATCAGGTCCATCTCCTTGGTGCCGCGGCGCCAGCTGCGCATCGCCAGGCGCTTCAGACGCGCTTCGGGCGCCTCGCTCATGCGGCGCCGCCGGCCAGGCTCTGGCGCAGCTTCTTCTCGAGCCGGCCGAGCCGCCCGGTCATCGTGCTCATCGCGGCGCGGAGCTCGCGGATTTCCGCCAGCACGCCCTTGACCTGCGCGATGTCGGTCTCCGCATCGGAGGGCGCGTCGATCCCGTCGCCCTCGCCGGTCAGGAGCCACATCAGCGACACGCCGAGCATCCCGGCGAGCATCTGCAGCCGGTTGGCGCGCGGCTCCTTGGCGTCGGCCTCCCAGTGCTCGATGACGCGGGTCTTCACGCCGAGCTTCTGCGCCAGCTCCGCCTGGCTGAGCCCCGCGGCCTCGCGCGCGGCGGCAAGGCGGTCGCCGAAGGTCGCGGCATCGTTGCCGAACCAGTTCTCGGAGGCGTCAGCGGGCTTGGCGAGCGTGTCTGTGGTCATCGGGGAGGTCCCTCCTGAAGTCGCTTGAATGGGCGGAGACCGCAATCTAAGACATGACCCCGGCAATTACAAACCGGAGTCCCCCCGATGGCGTTCATTTCCGACACGCTGGCCCGCGTCAAACCGTCGCCCACCGTCGCGGTGACGATGAAGGCGCGCGACCTGAAGGCCGCAGGACGCGACGTCATCGGCCTCGGCGCGGGCGAGCCCGACTTCGACACGCCGGACAACATCAAGGCCGCCGCCAAGCGCGCGATCGACGAGGGCAAGACCAAGTACACCGCCGTCGACGGCATCCCGGAACTGAAGGAGGCGATCTGCGCCAAATTCCGGCGCGAGAACGGTCTCGACTACGCGCCCGCCCAGATCAGCGTCGGCACCGGCGGCAAGCAGACGCTCTACAACGCGCTGATGGCGACGCTCAATCCGGGCGACGAGGTGGTGATCCCCGCACCCTACTGGGTGAGCTACCCCGACATGGTGCGCCTCGCCGGCGGCACGCCGGTGACGGTCACGGCCGGGATCGAGACGCACTTCAAGCTCTCGCCCGAACAGCTCGACGCGGCGATCACCCCGAAGACCAAGTGGTTCATCTTCAACTCGCCCTCGAACCCCACGGGCGCGGGCTACTCCCGGGACGAACTCAAGGCGCTGACCGATGTGCTGATGCGCCACCCCCATGTCTGGGTGATGTCGGACGACATGTACGAACACCTCGTCTTCGACGATTTCACCTTCTGCACCCCGGCCGAGGTGGAGCCCCGCCTCTACGACCGCACGCTGACCTGCAACGGCGTCTCCAAGGCCTATGCGATGACCGGCTGGCGGATCGGCTATGCGGCGGGGCCGGTCGAACTCATCAAGGCGATGGCCACGATCCAGTCGCAGTCGACCACCAATCCCTGCTCGATCGCGCAATATGCCGCCGTCGAGGCGCTGAACGGCCCGCAGGACTTCCTCGCCGAGAACCGCAAGACCTTCCAGCGCCGCCGCGATCTCGTCGTGTCGATGCTGAACGCGGCGAAGGGCATCGCCTGCCCGACCCCCGAAGGCGCCTTCTACGTCTATCCCGACATCTCCGCCTGCCTCGGCAAGACCTCGGCCGGGGGCACGAGGATCACCGACGACGAGGCCTTCGCGACCGCCCTTCTCGAGGAAACCGGCGTCGCCGTCGTCTTCGGCGCGGCCTTCGGCCTTTCGCCCAATTTCCGCGTCAGCTACGCTGCCTCCGACGCGGCGCTGGAGGAGGCCTGCCGGCGCATCCAGACGTTCTGCGCGGGGCTGAACTGAGGGGGACAGGCATGACCGACGCTCTGCCGGACTACTATTTCCGCATCCGCGAGAACGGCGCGGCGGTGTTCCGCCTGGACACCGAAAACCGCCAGCGGCGGATCGAGATGGCCCAGATCGCCGTCGTCAACGTGAGGAACGGCGAGATCAAGGCGCAGGGCGGCCAGGCGCTGTCGCCCGCCGACATGACCGCGATCGGCAACTGGCTCAGGGCGCGACAGGCGCTCGTGGCGCGGCGCGAGATCGACGACATCCACCGCGTGGTGGACCAGCTCAACATGACGGCTCATTGGGCACAGTCGAAGGCGACCGACGGCCAGCTCGACGAGGTGACCGACGCGCTGCTTCTGGCGATGCACGATCTGCGCGGCGTGCTCGTGCGCAAGAAGTCCGAACGGCTCGTACGCACCGGCGCCGCGAATCGCGACGCCTCCTGAACCGGGCGCCTCCGGCAGGGATACCTGAGGCCGCAGGTCTTCCACTTGGCCGAAGTATCCCGGGGGTGAATGCGCCGAATGGCGCAGAGGGGGCAGCGCCCCCTCATGCCGCGGCGAACCCGCCCCTGCCCCAGCGCCCCCAGAACCGCCACATCAGCAGCGCCGCCGCCGCCGCCAGCCCGACCGTGAGGCCGAGCCACAGCCCGACGCCGCCGAGCCCCAGGGGGAAGGCCAGCGCGTAGCTCGCCGGGATGCCGATCACCCAGTAGCTGACGACGCTGATCCACAGCGGGCCCTGCGTGTCCTGCACCCCGCGCAAGAGGCCGAGCGCCATGACCTGGGCCGCGTCGAACATCTGGAACAGCGCCGCCACCGCCAGAAGCAGCGTGCCGAAGCCGAGGATCGCCTCGGCGCCCGGCTTCGCCTCGTCGAGAAAGAGCCCGATGATCGGCCGCGGCAGGAGGAGGAAGGCCGCCACGACGACGAGCCCGAAGGCCAGCGACAGCGCGACCGCCACGGCCGCGCCGTCGCGCAGGCCTTCGCCGTCGCCGCGCCCCTCGGCACGGCCCGCGCGCACCGTGGCGGCGTTCGACAGCCCCAGATGCACCATGAAGGACAGCGCCGCCGCCTGGATCGCGATGCCGTGGGCGGCGAGCTCCACCGTGCCGACCCAGCCCATCATCAGCGCCGAGGCGTTGAACAGCCCGCCCTCGGCGAGCCCGGTGAGCCCGACCGGCCAGCCGAGCCGCCAGACCCGCGCGAAGGCCGGCCAGTCCGGCCGCCAGAAGCGCCGGAAGATCTCGAACCGGCGCGAGGCCGGCTGGCGCGCGGCGTAACCCGCGAGGATCAGGGCGGTGACGGTCTGGGTGACCAGCGTCGCGACCGCGGCGCCCCGCACGCCAAGCTCCGGCGCGCCCCAGTTGCCGAAGATCAGCATCCAGTTGAGGATCACGTTCACGACCGCCCCGGCCAGCGTCGCCCACAGCACGACCTGCGTGCGTTCGAGCGCCGAGAGATAGCTCCGCAGCGTGCTGACCAGAAGCGCCGGGATCAGGCCGAGGCCGGCGATGCGCAGATAGTCCTGCGCCAGCGCGGCGAGTTCCGCCTTCTGCCCCAGCGCCCTGAGCACCGGGTCCGACCACCACAACACCGGCATCACCGCGACCCCGAACAGGATCGAGTGCCACATCGTCATCCGCGTGTCGCGCCGCACCTGGGCCTCCTCGCCGGCGCCCAGCGCCGAGGCGACCATGCCCATCATCGCGATGGAATAGCCGGCGCCGAGGATGAAGAGGATGAAGAAGGTCGACGCGCCGAGGACGACCGAGGCCAGCGCCTCCACCCCGTACCAGCCGAGCATCACCGTGTCGGTGACGTGAAGGATCATCTGCGCGAGGTTCGAGCCGATCAGCGGCAGCCCCAGCATCAGGAGCGCCCGCACATGGGCGCCGTATGTCCTCCGTCCCGTCATCCCCGTGCCTTACGCCCGGCCCGGTTCGGCGTCCAGATCTTGCGTGGCGTCAACCGGTTCCGCCCGGCCGCGCGCGCCCGATCGGTCGCACCGCCTTGATGCGGCGGCATGGTTCGGGTTAGCGATAACCGAGCAACCGCATCCACCGGAGAGCCCCATGCTGACGATCTACGGCGTCTACCGCAGCCGCGCCTCGCGCAACTTCTGGCTCCTCTACGAACTCGACATGGAGTTCGAGCACGTGCCGGTGATCCAGGGCTACCGGCTGCGCGACCCCGAGGCCGAGGACGCGCCGTTCAACACGCTCTCGCCCGGCTTCCTGTCGATCAGCCCCGCGGGCGCGGTGCCGGTCCTCAAGGACGGCGACTTCGTGCTTTCGGAATCGCTCGCCATGAACCTCTACATCGCGCGCAAGGCGGGCGGGCCGCTCGCCCCGGCCGACGAGAAGGAGAACGCGCTGATGGAGCAATGGGCGCTCTACGGCATGACCGCGATCGAGACCCATGCGCTCGCCATCATGTACGCCCATGCCGAGGGCCGCGCCAAGTCCCCCGAGGGCCAGGCCGAGATCGCCTCCGAGACCGCGCGCCTGCGCCGCCCGCTCAAGGTGCTCGATTCCCACCTGCGCGACAGCGGCCACATGGTCGGCGGCCGCTTCACCGTGGCCGACATCAACATGGCGGAGATCATCCGCTACGCGCAGTCCGAACCGGGCCTGATCGACGCCTTCCCCGCGATCGCGGCCTGGCTCGCCGAATGCCATGCGCGGCCCGCCTTCAAGGCGATGTGGGACCGGCGGATGGCCGAGCCGGCGTGAGGTCGGTGCCTGCGGCGATGCGGTGCGAAGGGCGGCTTTGAGCCCGGCGCAGACATTCTTCGCCACAGCATCCGTGTAACCCGAACCAGCGCCGGGACCCCCGGCGCCTGTGCCAAAACTCACCGACAGATCAGTTTTCGCGAATGCCTCATCAAGTGGCATTTGCGCGAACTCACTATTCGTTTATGACGTCCGCCGACAAAGACAAAAAAGCAGGCGCATGTTCGATCATTCCGAATCGTCGCGGCAACAGCCCGAAACGCTGGCCGCGAGAGAATGGGTCAAGGTACTCTCAGACTACCGCGAACCCAATTCGCTGCGCAGTTCGTTCGAACTTGCGGTCACCGCGGGACCTTTCCTTCTTCTATGGATCCTGGCGTGGTGGTCGCTGTCCTTCAGCTACTGGCTGACCTTCACGATTTCCATGTTCAACGCGGCCTTCCTGTTGCGCCTGTTTGCCATCCAGCACGATTGCGGCCATGGGGCGTTTTATAAGAACCGGACTGCAAGTGATTGGCTCGGACGGGTGATCGGCGTCCTTACTTTGACCCCCTATGACGTCTGGCGGCGTTCCCATTCCATACACCACAGCACGTCTGGAAATCTCGGGCGACGCGGCATGGGCGATATCCATACTATGACAGTCGCGGAATTCCGCGCGCTGACGCCGCTTAACCGCTTGATATACAGGCTTTATCGGCACCCAGTTGTTTTGTTTGGTCTGGGGCCGGGCTATCTCTTTTTCATACAGAACCGATTGCCCTTGGGGCTTATGACCAAAGCCAAATACTGGGTCAGTGCAATGTGCACGAACGCCGCGATCCTTGTGGGTTTGACGCTGATCCTGTACTTCGGCGGCCTGATGCCGATCTTGTTGATTTTTCTGCCGTCGACGCTTGTTGCGGCCACGGCGGGAGTCTGGCTGTTCTATGTGCAACATCAATTCGAGACCACGCATTGGGAGGCCGAGGAAGACTGGCAGTTGCATGACGCGGCCCTGAAGGGAAGCTCGCACTACGTGCTGCCGTCTGTGCTGCAATGGCTGAGTGCCAACATCGGAATCCACCATGTGCATCACCTTTACAGCCGCATCCCGTTCTATCGGCTGCCTGAAGTGCTGCGCGATCACGCGGTCCTTGCCAACGGCAATCGAATGACGATTCGCGAAAGTATTCGTAACGCTCGGCTGCATCTGTGGGACGAAGAGACAAAACGGCTGCTGTCGTTTTCTCAGGCCCAAGCCCGTTATCGCTAAGCCGACAAGGCCAAGTGATCAATGACTGCTTTGTCCCGCACAACGGACGTCCCGAAAACGCCCGTCATCCCGGCTTCCGGGCAATGAAGTCGATCAGCGCCGAGCGCCCCGCGTGGCCGCTTCCCTCCCGCACCTCGGCATCGAAATCCGCAGCCCTGAGCACCTCCCAGCCCGCGAAGGTCTCGCGCAGCATGTCGAGCGTGTACATGTTCTCGGCGGTCGGCGGCCCGCCGGTGCCGTAGTCGACCTGCCGCGGCGCGTAGCCGTGCAGCAGGAGAAGCCCGCCCGGCTTCAGCGCCGCCTTGATCCGCTCGAAGAGTTCCGCGCGCTCCTCCGGCCCGACGAACTGGATGAAGATGCCCGCCACGACGTCATAGGCGCGGGCCTGCCAGTCCCAGTCCCCGATTCCGGCGAGGTGGAAGGCGACCGCCACGCCCCGCTCCGCCGCCAGCCGCTGCGCCTTGGCGACCGCGTTCGGCGCCGGGTCGAAGGCCGTGACCTCGAGCCCTTGCCCCGCCAGCCAGACCGAATTCCGCCCCTCGCCATCGGCGATGCAGAGCGCCGTCTCCCCGGCCCGCAGCCACGGCGCCGCGCGGTGCAGGAAATCGGCGGGCTCGGTGCCGAACAGATAGTCCTTGCCCGCATAGCGTTCGTTCCACATGCCCTCTCTCCCTTGTGGCGCGGACCCGGCCCGGACCCAATATTTCGCCTGCCCTCCCGCGATTGCAAGGGCAACGCCGCCTTGCCCCGCCCGCCCCCGCATGGTCTAATCGCCCCCCAATCAAGACCGACAAGAGCAGTCCTCATGGCCGACGATCTCCTCACCGCCCGGGCGGATGACTACAACGCCCATTCCATCGAAGTGCTCGAGGGGCTGGAGCCGGTGCGCAAGCGCCCCGGCATGTATATCGGCGGCACCGACGAACGCGCGCTGCACCACCTCGTCGCCGAGGTGCTCGACAACTCGATGGACGAGGCGGTGGCCGGCCACGCCAACCGCATCGAGGTGGAGCTTCACGCCGACCACGCCGTGACGATCCGCGACAACGGCCGCGGCATCCCCGTGGACCCGCACCCGAAATTCCCCGGCAAGTCGGCCTTGGAGGTCATCCTCTGCACCCTCCATGCCGGCGGCAAGTTCTCCGGCAAGGCCTACCAGACCTCGGGCGGCCTGCACGGCGTCGGCGCCTCGGTCGTCAAAGCGCTCTCCGTTTCCATGGTCGTCGAGGTCGCGCGAGGCAAGGAGCTTTACGAACAGCGCTTCTCGCGCGGCATCC
>JBFKMA010000102.1:0-7746 GCA_041630175.1 Albidovulum sp. | reverse complement strand
TCACCGCGCGCTACAGCGGAGCATTCCCGACAGAGCACATCTACGCGATGATCGATGGCCGGAACATGATCAATCCGCACGGCGACCGGAACATGCCGGTCTGGGGTGATCGGTACTTCGATACCGCCGTCGACAAGGCAATGAGCGTGCCGCACGACCTGGACACACAGGCTCTCGTGCATGGTCGGATCACGGCGCTGATCGCCTATCTGGAATCCATTCAGGCGAACTGAGCGAAGTCCACATCAGGCGACGGTTGCCGGCGGTCCTGGGGCCCGCGTGCGGACCCGGCTCTGCGGCCAGCGCCGCCACCAAACAACCGCCCGGGCGGCACGCTCATGCCGTCCGCGGCGCATGACCAGAGAAAAAACCCCGCCGGACAGCGATCCGGCGGGGCCAGTTCGTGCCGTGGATCAGGCCACAGGCACCGGCGGTAACTTGGGATTTCAGTTCGGGCGGACCTCGTCCATCTCGGCGCGGATCTGCTGGCGCAGGATGTCGATCGGCACCATCTTGCCGTCGCGCTTGAAGTGCCAGTAGGTCCAGCCGTTGCACGAGGGTGCGCCTTCCAGATGCGCCCCGACCTGATGGATCGAGCCCTTCACGTCATTGCCGATCAGCGTGCCGTCGGCGCGCACCTTGGCCTTGAAGCGGTTGCCGATCGAAAAGAGCTCCTCGCCCGGCCGCAGCATGCCGCGCTCCACGACCTGGCCGAAGGGCACGCGCGGCTCGGCGCGCTTCGACGTGGTCGTCTCCAGCGCCTCGCGGTCGAACTTGCGGATCTTTGCGATGCGCTTCTCCGCCGCCTCGCGATAGGCGGCCTCGCGCTCGATCCCGATGAAGTCGCGGCCCAGCATCTTGGCGACCGCACCGGTCGTGCCGGTGCCGAAGAACGGATCCAGCACCACGTCGCCCGGATTGGTCGTGCCGACCAGCACCCGGTGCAAGAGCGCCTCGGGCTTCTGCGTCGGATGCGCCTTGTCGCCATTGCCGTCCTTCAACCGCTCATGCCCGGTGCACAAGGGGATCACCCAGTCCGAACGCATCTGCACGCCGTCGTTCAGCGCCTTCAGCGCCTCGTAGTTGAAGGTGTATTTGCCGGCCTCGGATTTCGAGGCCCAGATCAGCGTCTCATGCGCGTTGGTGAGCCGCTTGCCGCGGAAGTTCGGCATCGGGTTCGACTTGCGCCAGACCACGTCGTTGAGGATCCAGAAGCCCTGGTTCTGCAGCTCGGCGCCCATGCGGAAGACGTTGTGATAGGAGCCGATCACCCAGATCGCGCCATTGGGCTTGAGAAGCCTGCGCGCGGCGGCCAGCCACTCGCGGGTGAACTTGTCGTAGGCCTTGAAGCTGTCGAACTGGTCCCAGTGGTCGTCGACCGCGTCGACCTTGGAATTGTCGGGCCGGTGCAGGTCGCCGCGAAGTTGCAGGTTGTAGGGCGGATCGGCGAAGATCAGATCCACCGATGCCTCGGGCAGCGACCGCATCACCTCGATGCAGTCCCCGGACAGAATCTCGTCCAACGGAAGCCGCGTGGCTCCCTTCACCATTGTCTTTGTCATCGCTGCCTCATCCCCGGCTTATTGCGCCGATTTGTTGTTCCCAAGATGAGTCAGGACCGATTCGCCGTCAAATTCTTTTTTGAATCAAGAGCTTATGGTTTAGTCTTGATACAAGATATGGTGCACCGGCCGGAACGAACGCCTATGGTGTGGGGTGACACCGAGATTTCGGAGCGCCTCGAGATGGTCTTTCGTCGGGTAACCGGCGTTCCGTTCCCAGCCGTAGCCGGGATGCTGTTGCGCCAAATCCACCATGATGCGGTCGCGCAACACCTTGGCGACGATCGAGGCCGCCGCGATCGACAGCGACAGCGCGTCGCCCTTCACGATCGCATCGGCGCTGACGCCGAGCTCGCGCGGGATCATGTTGCCGTCGATCAGCACATGGTCGGGCGGCTGGCAGAGCCCCGCCACCGCCCGGCACATCGCGAGGTGGCTGGCGCGCAGGATGTTCAGGCTGTCGATCTCTTCGACGGTCGCCTCGCCGACGGCGACATCGGCGCCGGCCATGATCGCCTCGAAGAGAACCGCGCGGCGGCGCGCCGTCAGCTTCTTGGAATCATTAAGTCCCTCGGGGATCCGCGAAGGGTCGAGCCGCACCGCCGCGGCGAGGACCGGACCCGAGAGCGGCCCGCGGCCAACCTCGTCCACGCCCGCGACGCGGCGAAATCCCCGCACGAAGGCGGCTTCCTCATGGCTGAGATCGGGACCGGACGGCATGGCGCCACCTTGCGCGAAACCGTCTCCGGGGCAAGCAAAAAAGGGGCGGGCGCCGCAGCGCCCGCCCAAGTCACGGTCCGGGTTACAAGGGGTTTCCCGGCCGACTGCTCGACCCGGCTACCGTTCAGCGGTAGGCCTTCGCGATCTTGAAGCCATAGTCGCGCAGGCATTGCGCGCCATAGACGGTGCGGTCGCCCCAGCGGCTGCGGATGTCAAAGGCGCAGCGTCCCGGCAGCCGGCGCGCGACGCCGAACTCCCTGAGGCACCGCGCCGAGACGACGTCCCGGTGGCCGCGATGGCCGCGGATCGCGAACACGCATTCGGAGGGAATCGCGCGCGCGTGATGGCCGTGTTTGCCGTGGTGCTTGTGGTGGCCGTAGCCGCGGTCGTTGCGGTGCCAGTCGCGGTCACGGGAGTAAAGATACTGACGGTCGTCGTCGTAATCGTCGCGCGCGACCGGCACGGCGCTCTTCTGCGACTTGCGTTTGTTCTTGCTCACCTCGTTGACGATCAGGCCGATGGCGGCAGCGCCGAGCAGCACCTTCAGGGCGTCCCGGCTGCGGTCGTCGGCCATTGCGGGCGTCGCGGTCGCGGTGGTCAGGGCCAGCGCGGCGGCAGTCACGGCGGCGATCAATCGGCATTTCATCGGGCATCTCCTTGTCATCGGTCCGGAGGGCGGGCAGCGTCCCGCCTGGCATGGACCCACCCTGCGACCGGAGCGACGGGACAGGCAATAACGCCCCCCCGCTAGGCGATAACGCCGGCGCGGAACGCTTTGGTTATTGAATAGCGCGCGGGCCGGGCGCAGTTTTGCAGCATGAAGCGAATTGCCCCCCTCCTCCTGGCGCTCGTCGCCCTCGCCGCCGCCGGCCCCGCCGGCGCCGCCTGCCGCGTCGAATACAAGGCCAAGCAGGACAATCCGCTGCGCCTCGACTTCGGCGTGGCGCAGCTTCCCGATTCCGCCTGCGCCTCGAAGGAAGCGGCTGCAGCCGCCCTTGCGCCGAAGCTGAAAAAGGAAGGCTGGACGCTTCTGGCCATTGTGTCCATCCTTGGGTCGAACTGACCGACCCGAGGAACCGCCCGTGGCCGAAATTCCGAGCGCGCCGACCGAAGCCCTCCGCTCCGGCAACCGCATCGTGGTCTGGGGCATCGCCGCCATCGTCGCGATCCTCGCGGCCGCCGCGGTGCTCCTGTTCCTCTCGCTGCCCGACGCCAACGCCTTCAACCAACGCGTCGAGCGGATCTTCATCGAGAACGACGCGCTGACCACGGCCGAGCACATCAAGCTGCTCGAGATCCTCGCCCAGTCCGGCACCGCCTTTTCCGAAGTGCTGACGAGCTACCGGATGGTGATCTTCGTGCTCATCCTGTTCGCGACCGGGCTTCTCATCGCCGCCCTGGTGTTCCTCGTGATGATCGTCGCGCTCAACAAGCGCATGGGCGAGATCGAGCGCCAGGGCATCCAGGTCTCGTCGCTGCTGATCAGCCGGGCCGAGAACGCGGTGGTGCTGAACAACATGGAGTTCAAGCTCACCCCCGCCGCGGTCGAGACGCTGTCGGTGCTGGCCGAGGCGCGGATGGATGACGACGTGCTGTCGGGCTCCGAGATCGAAGCGGTGATCTCGGGCCGCAACGCCGCGGATTGCGACGAGAGCGCCGGGGCGATGCGGATCAAGCGGCTCAGGGACGCGCTCGGCAACCAGATGGTTTCAGAGCTGCTGGTGAAGAACATCGCCCGGCGCGGCTACATGCTCGCGGTGGACAAGGACGCGATCCGAATGATCTGAGCGGCTTGCGCCGGGGGGGCTTGCCTTTTATACCGGCGCTTCCTTTTGCCGGTGGGGGGAGCGATGATTGAGACACCCTTCTATCTGATCGACAAGGCGAAGCTTCTTCGCAACATGGAGATCATCGACCGGCTCCGCGCCGGTTCC
The DNA here is from genome assembly GCA_041630175.1 of Albidovulum sp. Taxonomy (GTDB): domain Bacteria; phylum Pseudomonadota; class Alphaproteobacteria; order Rhodobacterales; family Rhodobacteraceae; genus Albidovulum. The sequence goes on along the minus strand of JBFKMA010000102.1, from coordinate 3,530 downwards.
GGCGCCAAGGCGCTACTTGCGCTGAAATGCTTCGCCACCTGGTCGGCCTTCGACCTGATGCGCGAACATATGGACGGCACGACCTCGTCTTCGCTCTTCGAGCTGCGCCTCGGGCGGGAGAAGTTCGGCAAGGAAACCCACGCCTATTCCGTCGCCTGGGCCGATCGCGAGATCGACGAGGCGGTAGGCTATGCCGACAAGATCATCTTCAACTCGATCGGGCAGCTCGAACGCTTCGGCGACCGGGCATCGCATATCGAGCGCGGATTGCGCCTGAACCCGCGGTTTTCGACCTCGGGCTTCGACCTCGCCGACCCGGCGCGGCCGTTCTCGCGGCTCGGTGAATGGGACGCGACGCGGATCCTCGAGGTCATCGACCGCGTCTCGGGCTTCATGATCCACTACAACTGCGAGAACCGGGATTTCGACCTCTTTGACCACCAGCTTTCCCGCATCGAGGCGGAATTCGGCGACCTTCTGGAAAAGGTGAAATGGGTCAGCCTCGGCGGCGGCATCCATTTCACCGGCGCGGGCTATCCGGTGGACCGGCTCGCCGAGCGGCTGAAGGCCTTCGCGGAGAAATTCGGCGTGCAGATCTATCTCGAACCCGGCGAGGCGGCGATCACCAATTCGACGACGCTCGAAGTCACGGTGCTCGACCTTCTCAACAACGGCAAGGACCTCGCCATCGTGGACAGCTCGATCGAGGCCCACATGCTCGACCTGCTGATCTACCGCGAAAGCGCCAAGATCGCCCCGAACCAGGGCGAGCACGAATACATGGTCTGCGGCAAGTCCTGCCTCGCCGGCGACATCTTCGGCGACTTCCGCTTCCCCGAGCGCCTCAAGGTCGGCGACCGGATCTCGGTCCAGGACGCGGCCGGCTACACGATGGTCAAGAAGAACTGGTTCAACGGCGTGAACATGCCGTCGATCGCCATCAGGGAACTCGACGGCTCGATCCGTCTGGTGCGTGAATTCGGCTACGAGGACTACGCCTCGAGCCTGTCGTGAGGGATCATCCCGCCCCGTCCCCTGTCCATTCGAAAAGGAGACAGCCGAAGTGAGAAAGAACGTGCTGATCATCGGCGCCGGCGGCGTCGCGCAGGTCGTGGCGCATAAATGCGCGCAACACAACGACGTCCTCGGCGAGCTGCACATCGCCAGCCGGACGAAGTCGAAATGCGACGCGATCATCGCCTCGGTCCACGAGAAGGCCGCGATGAAGGTGCCGGGCACGTTCGAGGGCCACGGCGTGGACGCGAAGGACACGAAGGCCGTCGCCGACCTGATCCGCAAGACCGGAGCGCAGATCGTCATCAATGTCGGCTCGGCCTTCGTGAACATGTACGTGCTCGACGCCTGCCTCGAGACCGGCGCCGCCTACATGGACACCGCGATCCACGAGGACCCGGCGAAGATCTGCGAGACCCCGCCCTGGTACGCCAATTACGAATGGAAGAAGCGCGAGGCCTGCGAGAAGGCCGGCGTCACCGCGATCCTCGGCGTCGGCTTCGACCCCGGCGTGGTGAATGCCTACGCGCGGCTCGCGGCGGACGACTATCTCGACACGATCACCTCGATCGACATCGTCGACATCAACGCCGGCTCGCACGGCAAGTGGTTCGCGACGAACTTCGACCCCGAGATCAATTTCCGCGAATTCACCGGATCGGTCTATTCCTGGCAGAAGGGACAGTGGCAGGCGAACAAGATGTTCGAGGTCGGCAAGGAATGGGATCTGCCCGTCGTCGGCAAGCAGAAGGCCTACATGACCGGCCATGACGAGGTGCATTCGCTGGCCAACCGCTACCCCGAGGCCGATGTGCGGTTCTGGATGGGCTTCGGCGACCACTACATCAACGTCTTCACCGTGCTGAAGAACCTTGGGCTGCTGTCGGAGCAGCCGGTGAAGACCGCCGAGGGCCAGGAGGTGATCCCGCTCAAGGTCGTCAAGGCGGTGCTGCCCGACCCGGCCTCGCTCGCGCCGAACTACACAGGCAAGACCTGCATCGGCGATCTGGTGCGCGGCACCAGGGACGGCAAGCCGGCAGAGGTCTTCATCTACAACGTCGCCGACCACAAGGACGCCTATGACGAGGTCGGTTCGCAGGGCATCTCCTACACCGCCGGCGTGCCGCCGGTCGCCGCCGCGATCCTGATCGCCAACGGCACCTGGGACGTGAAGAAGATGGCCAATGTCGAGGATCTCGACCCCAAGCCCTTCATCAGCCTCCTCAACCGCATCGGCCTGCCGACGCGCGTGAAGGATGCCGAGGGCGACCGGGCGGTCGATTTCGGCTGAGCGGGCCGTCCCGGCATTGATTGTCACGAAACGGGCGCCCGACGGGGCGCCCGTGTCTTATCGGCCATAGGGATCCTTCGGCCCCCGGTCCTCCGACAGCGAACCCTGCCGCCGCGCGATGAGCGCCTCGATCGCGTCGGCCAGGTGGATCTCGGCGATATTGTAATCGCCGCGCGCCAGCCGGATCTTGTGCGCCTCATGCAGCACGTCGACATGGGAGAAGCCGAAGGGCGGCTCGAACCGGTAGCTCGCCAGCTCGATCAGAAGCCCCATCGGGTCACGGAAATAGATCGAATCCATGAAGCCGCGGTCCTTGACCCCGGAATGGCCGATGCCGCGCTCGTCGAGCCGTTCGACGGCCTGCGAGAAGCTCGCCTTCGACACCGCGAAGGCGATGTGATGGACCGCGCCCGGCGCGGGCCGCTGGGGCTTGGGATCGGCCAGGCGGTCCTCGTTGGTGAAGACCGTGATCAGCCGCCCGTCCCCCGGATCGAAGTAAAGGTGCCCCTCGCCGGGATTGTCGAGATTGGGCTGTTCGAACACGAAGGGCATGCCGAGCAGCCCCTCCCAGAAGTCGATGGAAGTCATCCGGTCCGCCCCCATCAGCGTGATGTGGTGCACGCCCTGCGCCTGAAGTTTCCGCATCATGGATCCTCCCGCGCCGAGATTAGCAGCTTGACCTCGGGAAGGCTACGGACGGGAAGTGGCGGCCCCGATAGGACACGAACCCAGATCTCGTTATGGACTTGAAATTACGACAAATCAGTAGGATAGAGGCGAAAACGTGTGTGGAAAGCGTGTGTGGAAAATGCCTCGCAACAACAAGCCCAAATACCTCGAACAACGCCGCCGTCGTTGGTACGCAGTTCTAGACATCCCGAAAGATGTTAGGCGCTGCTTCGATGCCAAGCCACGATTCGTGAGAAGCCTTGGCACCGAGAGCATCTCTGAGGCTCAACTGTTGGTGCTACCGCTCGTTGCTCAATGGAAGGCCGAGATCGCCGCCGCACGGAGCGGAAGCCTGAAGCCTCTCCGAGCACTGGCCCTCGCTCAGGAATGGGGGCGGGAGTTCAGAACGATGGAGGGCGACGAGCGCGACAACGCCCGCGAAATCATCGACGATAAAGCCAGAGACATGGACAGTCGCGATCCGGAAGCGGCGCTAGCCTTCTATCGGATTGCCACAGGCGAGAGCTGGCCGTTGGGCGAAGAGATCGACGCATGG
>JBFKMA010000101.1:0-7810 GCA_041630175.1 Albidovulum sp. | reverse complement strand
CTCCACCATTGTCACCAGACGCGCTCGATGCGGCCGCTCTGGCTCCTGCGCGAGCTTGGGCTGCGGTTCGACGTGGTGATCCATCCGTTCGACAAGTCGCTGCGCTCGCTCGACTACCTGGCGCTCAACCCGGCGGGCCGGGTGCCGGCGCTCGAGATCGACGGCCGGGTGATCTGGGAAAGCGGTGCGATCACGGAATATCTCTGCGAAAGCTTCCCGGAGAAGGGGCTCGGCCGGATGCCCGGCGATCCGGAGCGGGCGGAATGGCTCATCTGGGTGCATTTCGCCGAGACGATCAGCCAGCACACCGCGGCGCTCACCCAGCAGCACATCGCGCTTTACGACGACACGATGCGCAGCCCCATCGTGATGCGGATCGAGGCGAAGCGGATCGAGAAATGCTACGCCGCGCTGGAACAGCGGCTGATCGGCCGCGCGTCGCTTCTCGACACCGGCTTTTCGGCCGCCGATATCGGCGTGGCGCAGGCGGTCTACATGGCCCGACACTTCGTCCGCACGGACGCCTTCCCGGCGCTCGAGGCCTGGTACGCGCAGGCGACCGATCGCCCGGCCTTCCGGAAGGCGCTGCCGCCAAAGGGCGCCGACCTGCTTTACAAACGGGATTTCTATGAGGCTTGGGATGGCTGAGTTCGTCGAGATCGTCGAGATGGGGCCGCGCGACGGGCTTCAGAACGAAAAGCGGGTGATCCCGACGGCGGAGAAGATCGCGCTCGTCGATTGCCTCAGCCGCGCGGGGTTCCAGCGGATCGAGGTGGCGAGTTTCGTCAGCCCCAAATGGGTGCCGCAGATGGCCGACAGCGCCGAGGTGCTCGCCGGGATCGCGCGGGCCGAAGGCGTGCGCTACGCCGCGCTGACGCCGAACATGAAGGGCTACGAGGCCGCGAAGGCGGCGCGCGCCGACGAGGTCGCGATCTTCGCCTCGGCCTCCGAAGGCTTCTCGAAGGCCAATCTCAACTGCACCATCGCCGAGAGCCTCGAACGCTTCCGCCCCGTGGCCGAGGCCGCGAAGGCGGACGGCATCCCGGTCCGGGGCTATGTCTCGGTCGTGACCGATTGCCCCTATGACGGCAAGGTCGCGCCGGGCGCGGTGGCCCGCGTCGCGGCGGCCCTGCGCGACATGGGCTGCTACGAGGTCAGCCTCGGCGACACGATCGGCCAGGGCCGGCCCGAAAGCATCGACGCGATGCTTTCGGCGGTGCTGGGGGAGATGCCGGCAGAGCGGCTCGCGGGGCATTACCACGACACCGCGGGGCGGGCGCTGGCGAATATCGAGGCGTCGCTGGCGCGCGGGCTCCGGGTCTTCGATGCCGCGGTCGGCGGGCTCGGCGGCTGCCCCTACGCGCCGGGGGCCGCGGGCAATGTCGCGACCGAGACGGTGGATGCGCGGCTGAGGGCGCTCGGATACGAGACCGGGCTTGATGCGGGGCGGCTCGCTGAGGCCGCGGCGATGGCGCAGGAGATGCGCGGGTAACGGTTTCCCGTGGGGAAATCGCGTCTGGAGGCGGAAATGTACGAAACGATCAAGCTCGACTGCGACGACCGCGGCATCGTCCGGCTGGCGCTGAGCCGGACCGAGAAACACAATGCGCTTTCGGCGCAGATGATCGCGGAACTGACCGAGGCGGCCGGCCGGCTCGGCCGCGATCCGGCGGTGCGGGTGATCGTCCTGACCGGCGCCGGCGAGAGCTTCTGCGCCGGCGGCGACCTCGGCTGGATGCGCGAGCAGATGGCCGCCAGCGGGGCGGCTCGGGCGCGCGAGGCGACGAAGCTCGCGATGATGCTGAACGCGCTCAACACCTGCCCGAAGCCGGTGATCGGCCGCGTCCAGGGCAACGCCTTCGGCGGCGGGGTCGGCATGGCCGCGGTCTGTGACGTGGCAATCGGTGCGGCCCATGCCCGCTTCGGGCTGACCGAGACCAAGCTCGGCCTGATCCCGGCGACGATCGGGCCCTACGTGCTGGCCCGCCTCGGCGAGGCGATGGCGCGCCGGGTCTTCATGTCGGCGCGGCTCTTTTGCGCTGAGGAGGCGGTGACGCTTGGCCTTCTCGCGCGCGCGGTCGATGCCGAGGACCTCGACGACGCGGTCGAGGCGGAGGTCGCCCCGTATCTCGCCTGCGCGCCCGGCGCGGTGGCCGAGGCCAAGGCGCTCGCCCGCCGGCTCGGGCCGCGGATCGACGAGGCGGTGATCGCCGAAACCATCCAGGCGCTGGTGCGGCGCTGGGAAAGCCCCGAGGCGGCAGAGGGAATCGCGGCCTTCTTCGACAAACGCGCGCCGGCCTGGAAAAGCTGAACTGCGACAACGGTTTTCGCCGCGAACGCCCCGCGCACCCGCGGGACGCTAGCGGTAACTGCCCACCATCGCCGACATTTTCCGTGCCGTCCGCGACATAATGGCGGCCGGCTTCGGTTGACCCCGTCAGGGCGCGGGGGTAAACGGGCCGGAGCCACATCACGCGCAGCCTGATGCGCGAGACGAAGGAGTCACCAGTGGACGAGCTGCTGCGAGAATACCTCCCAATCCTGATCTTCCTCGCCATGGCCGTCGGCCTCGGTTTGGTCCTGATCCTCGCCGCCGCGATTCTCGCGGTGCGCAGCCCCGATCCGGAGAAGGTCTCGGCCTACGAATGCGGCTTCAACGCTTTCGACGACGCGCGGATGAAGTTCGACGTGCGCTTCTACCTGGTCTCGATCCTGTTCATCATCTTCGACCTGGAAGTGGCCTTCCTCTTCCCCTGGGCGGTGGCCTTCAAGGACATCAGCACCGTGGGCTTCTGGTCGATGATGGTGTTCCTCGGCGTGCTGACGATCGGCTTTGCCTATGAATGGAAGAAAGGGGCGATGGAATGGGCGTGATGACGGGTGCCAACACCGCCGGCGCCGACCGCGAGGTCGCGACCCAGGCCCTCAACCGCGAGCTGCAGGACAAGGGGTTCCTGCTCACGACGACCGAGGACGTCATCAACTGGGCGCGCAACGGCTCCTTGCACTGGATGACCTTCGGGCTTGCTTGCTGCGCGGTCGAGATGATGCATGCCTCGATGCCGCGCTATGATCTCGAGCGGTTCGGCTGCGCGCCGCGCGCCTCTCCGCGCCAGTCCGACCTGATGATCGTCGCGGGCACGCTCACCAACAAGATGGCGCCGGCGCTGCGCAAGGTCTACGATCAGATGCCCGAGCCGCGCTACGTGATCTCGATGGGCTCCTGCGCCAATGGCGGCGGCTACTACCACTACAGCTATTCGGTGGTCAGGGGCTGCGACCGGATCGTGCCGGTCGACATCTACGTCCCGGGCTGCCCGCCCACGGCCGAGGCGCTCATGTACGGCATCCTGCAATTGCAGCGCCGCATCCGCCGCACCGGCACGCTCGTTCGCTGAGGAGTTCCAGAGATGTCCGAAGCCCTTCAGGAACTCAGCCTCCATATTGAACTCAAACGCCCCGACGAGGTCGTCGCGACCGAGATCGCCTTCGGCGAGCTCAACGTGACCGTGACCCTTGCCGGGCTGGTGAACTTCGTCGAATTCCTGCGCGCCGACCGCACCTGCCGGTTCTCGACGCTCGTCGACATCACGGCGGTGGACTACCCCGAGCGCGCCCAGCGGTTCGACGTCGTCTACCACTTCCTGTCGATGTACCGGAACGCCCGGATCCGCGTCCGCGTCCAGGTCCGCGAGGACGAGATGGTGCCCTCGATCACCGGCGTCCATCCCTCGGCCAACTGGTTCGAGCGCGAGGTCTTCGACATGTTCGGGATCCTCTTTTCGGGCCATCCCGACCTGCGCCGGATCCTCACCGATTACGGTTTCCGGGGCTATCCGCTCCGCAAGGACTTCCCGACCACTGGCTACACCGAGGTGCGCTATGACGAGGCGCTGAAGCGGGTGGTCTACGAGCCGGTGAAGCTCACCCAGGACTACCGGCAGTTCGATTTCATGAGCCCCTGGGAGGGTGCCGAATACATCCTGCCGGGTGACGAGAAGCAGGGGGCGAAGTGATGGACGGGTCCAGAGGCTACGAAGACGCGCTGAACGGCGAACAGCGGATCCGCAACTTCAACATCAACTTCGGCCCGCAACACCCTGCGGCGCATGGCGTTCTTCGCCTCGTGCTCGAACTCGACGGCGAGATCGTGGAGCGCTGCGACCCGCATATCGGCTTGTTGCATCGCGGCACCGAGAAGCTGATGGAGAGCCGCACCTATCTGCAGAACCTGCCGTATTTCGACCGCCTCGACTACGTGGCGCCGATGAACCAGGAACATGCCTGGTGCCTCGCGATCGAGAGGCTCACCGGCACCAAGGTGCCGCGCCGGGCGCAGTTGATCCGGGTCCTGTATTCCGAGATCGGCCGGGTGCTGAACCACCTACTGAACGTCACCACGCAGGCTATGGACGTCGGCGCGCTGACGCCGCCGCTCTGGGGCTTCGAGGAGCGCGAGAAGCTCATGGTCTTCTACGAGCGCGCCTGCGGGGCGCGGCTCCACGCCGCCTATTTCCGCCCCGGCGGCGTGCATCAGGACCTGCCCGACGAACTTCTGAACGACATCGAGGAATGGGCCGACCACTTCCCAAAGGTCATCGACGATCTCGATACGCTCCTGACCGAGAACCGCATCTTCAAGCAGCGCAACGCCGATATCGGCGTCGTGACCGAGGAGGACGCGCTGAACTGGGGCTATTCCGGCGTCATGGTGCGGGGCTCCGGCATGGCCTGGGACCTGCGCCGCGCGCAGCCCTACGAGTGCTACGATGAGTTCGACTTCCAGATCCCGATCGGCAAGAACGGCGACTGCTATGACCGCTATCTCTGCCGCATGGAGGAGATGCGGCAGTCGACCTCGATGATCAAGCAGGCGATCGCTAAGCTGCGCGCGCCCAACGGCAAGGGCGACGTGCTCGCCCGCGGCAAGATCACGCCGCCGAAGCGGGGCGAGATGAAGCGCTCGATGGAGGCGCTCATCCACCACTTCAAGCTCTATACCGAGGGCTTCCACGTCCCGGCGGGCGAGGTCTATGCCGCCGTCGAGGCGCCGAAGGGCGAGTTCGGCGTCTACCTCGTCGCCGACGGCACCAACAAGCCCTACCGCGCCAAGCTGCGCGCGCCGGGCTACCTGCACCTGCAGTCGATCGACTGGATGGCCTCGGGCCATATGCTCGCCGACGTCGCCGCGATCATCGGCACCATGGATATCGTTTTCGGAGAGGTGGACCGCTAATGCTGCGCCGTCTTCACCCGGTTCAGCCGGACAGCTTCGCCTTCACGCCCGCGAACCTCGCCTGGGCCAAGGGGCAGATCTCGAAATATCCCGAGGGCCGGCAGGCCTCGGCGGTCATCCCGCTGCTGTGGCGCGCCCAGGAGCAGGAGGGCTGGCTTTCCCGCGCGGCGATCGAGCATGTCGCCGACATGCTCGGCATGGCCTATATCCGGGTGCTGGAAGTCGCGACCTTCTACTTCATGTTCCAGCTGCAACCGGTTGGTTCGATTGCCCATATCCAGATCTGCGGAACCACGTCCTGCATGATCTGCGGGGCCGAGGACCTGATCCGGGTCTGCAAGGAGAAGATCGCGCCGAACGCGCATCAGCTTTCGGCCGACGGCAAGTTCTCCTGGGAAGAGGTCGAATGCCTCGGCGCCTGCACCAACGCGCCGATGGCCCAGATCGGCAAGGACTATTACGAGGACCTGACGGTGGAGAGCTTCGCCAAGCTCCTCGACGATCTGGCCGCCGGCAAGGTGCCGGTGCCGGGGCCGCAGAACGGCCGCTACGCCTCCGAGCCGCTGTCGGGGCTGACGAGCCTGAAGGACTACGAGGCCGGCAAGGCGAAGTATAACGCCTCGGCGCAGCTCGCGACCGATATCGGCGATACCGTCAAGCGCATCGACGGCACCGAGGTGCCGCTTCTGACCCCGTGGCTCGGCAAGGCTGCGTCGGTCGCGGCCGCAAAGGGCAAGCCGGCCGAGGCCACCGGCGTGACGCTGCAGGAGGCGCAGGCCGTCACCAAGGCCCGGCCGAAGCCCGAGGCCGCTGCCGCCAGGCAGACCAAGCCCGCGACGCTTGCGGCGGCGCGCGAAGGCGGTGCCGACGATCTGAAGAAGATCAAGGGCGTCGGGCCGAAGCTCGAGCAGCTTCTCAACAGCCTCGGCTTCCATCACTTCGACCAGATCGCGGCCTGGACGGACGAGGAACTGGCCTGGGTCGACGACAATCTCGAAGGCTTCAAGGGCCGCGCGAGCCGCGACGGCTGGGTGGAGCAGGCGAAAGTGCTGGCCAGAGGCGGCGAGACCGAGTTCTCCGCCCGGGTGGACAAGGGCGACATCTGACGACGAAGGGGACGGGGAGCAGCGGGGATGTCTGACGCAAGCGGAACGGGATGCCGCCGCAACGCCTGGGCGGTCGCCGCGGCGAGCGGAGCGCTCGTCGCGCTGATGCTCATGTTCGTGGCGAAGTTCGCGTTCCTCAAGGCGCTGGTCATCGGCGCGGTTCTCGCTCTGGCGCTCGGCCTGATCCTCGTCTGGGCTTTCTGTTCGCAAACGGAAGAAAGCCGTGCCGCCACCGTGGCGGCGCCGGCGCCGAAGCCGGAACCGGCGGCGACCGAACGCAAGCCGGAGGCCGTGGAGCCGCAGGCCGAGCCCCGGACGGTGGCCGCGCGGCCGGTCCCGGCGGCGAAGCCGGTCGCAGCGAAAGGTGCGGCGGTCGGGCTTGACGCGGCGCTGGCCAAGTCGAAGGACGACACCGGGCGCGGCTCGCCGGAACTGTTGCCCGCACCGCGCGGTGGCAAGCCGGACGACCTGAAGCTGATCAAGGGGATCGGCCCGGCGCTCGAACGGCTGCTCAACGAAGTTGGCGTCTGGCATTTCGACCAGATCGCATCGTGGCGGGCGCGCGACATCGCGTTCGTCGACAGCAAGATCGTGGGGTTTCACGGCCGCATCACCCGCGACGAATGGGTGAAGCAGGCCAAGGTGCTCGCCAAGGGCGGCAAGACGGAGCTTTCGGAGCGCGTCAGCAAGAGCGACGCGGGTTGAGGAACGAATGAGCGGACCGGACCGGAAGGATCAGAGCCTCGCGCGCGAGGCGCGGCAAGTGGCGGTGGTGATCGCCGCGGCGACGATCCTCTGGCTCGGGGCGCAATGGCTGGGTCGGGCTTTGGGCTGGGATGCGTCCTATGCCTTCCTGTTCGACCTCGCCGCACTGGCCGCGTTCATCTGGGCGCTGGTCGTAACCTGGCGGATCTGGCGGCGGCAGCAGCGCCAGGGGGAATGAGGATTTGAAATGCTGAAAGATCAGGACCGGATCTTTACCAATCTCTACGGGATGCATGACCGCTCCCTGGCGGGCGCGAAGAAGCGCGGCCACTGGAACGGCACGAAGGAGATCCTCGCCCGCGGCCGTGACAAGATCGTCGAGGACGTGAAGGCCTCCGGTCTGCGCGGGCGCGGCGGCGCGGGCTTCCCGACCGGCCTGAAATGGTCCTTCATGCCCAAGCAGTCGGACGGGCGGCCGTCCTACCTCGTCGTGAACGCCGACGAATCCGAGCCCGGAACCTGCAAGGACCGGGAGATCATGCGCCACGATCCGCACACGCTGATCGAGGGCTGCCTGATCGCGTCGTTCGCGATGGGCGCGAACGCCTGCTACATCTACATCCGCGGCGAGTATATCCGCGAGAAAGAAGCGCTGCAGAACGCGATCGACGAATGCTACGACGCCGGGCTGCTGGGCAAGAACGCGGCCGGGTCGGGATGGGATTTCGACCTCTATCTGCATCACGGGGCCGGAGCGTACATT
>JBFKMA010000100.1:0-7825 GCA_041630175.1 Albidovulum sp. | reverse complement strand
TGGCCGGAAAGCCGCCGCCGAGGAAAAGCGCGCGTTCGGTGCCGAAGAACAGGGCCGCCTCCGCCTCCAGCGCCTCGTGTTCGGCGTCATTGCCGCGCAAGAGCCGCGAACCGCCGGCGCCCACGGCCACGCCGCGGGCGAGCGCTTCCGCCGCGGCCTGCCGCAGGAGGTCCGACCCGGCCAGCCCGAGATAATCGTTCGACGCGAAATCGTGCCCCTGGCGCGGCATCAGCCGGCGCAGCCGGCCGCGCGCCTCGAGCGCCTGAAGCGCGCGGGCCTGCCGCGCAAGGCCGCTCATCTCTGCCCGTCGCACCCCGGCGCCATCGCGGTGATGCCGAGGCGGGCGAAGAGCGCCGCGTCCTTGTCCTCGCCGGGATTGTCGGCGGTCAGCAGCGTGTCGCCGACGAAGATCGAGTTCGCGCCGGCGAAGAAGCACATCGCCTGCAGCTCGTCCGACATCTCGGTGCGCCCGGCCGAGAGCCGGACGTGGCTCTTCGGCATCAGGATCCGGGCCAGCGCGATGGTGCGCACGAACTCGATCGGGTCGAGGGGCTTGGTCTCGGCCAGCGGCGTGTCGGCGATCGGGATCAGCATGTTGATCGGCACGCTGTCCGGATGGCTCTCCAGCGTGGCGAGCGCCAGGAGCATGTCGATGCGGTCCATCTGCTCTTCGCCCATGCCGACGATACCGCCGGCGCAGACCTTGATCCCGGCCTCGCGCACCCGGTTGATCGTCTCGATCCGGTCGGCGAAGGTGCGGGTGGTGATGATCTCGGAATAGTAGCGTTCCGAAGTGTCGATATTGTGGTTGTAGTAGTCGAGCCCGGCGCCCTTCAGCCGCACGACCTGGTTGTCGTCGAGCATGCCGAGCGTCATGCAGCTTTCCATGCCGAGCGCTTTCACGCCCTCGACCATCGCCACCAGCGCATCCATGTCGCGGTCCTTGGGCGAACGCCAGGCGGCGCCCATGCAGTAGCGCGTGGCGCCGGCCTCCCTGGCCTTGCGCGCCTCGGCCAGAACCCGCTCCACCTCGATCAGCTTGGAGGCCGAGAGCGTGGAGCCGTTTTTCGCCGACTGGCTGCAATAGGCGCAGTCCTCGGCGCAGCCGCCGGTCTTGATGCTCAGAAGCTTCGAGCGCTGGACCTGGTTCGGGTCGAAATGCTGGCGGTGGACCGTCTGGGCCTGAAACAGGAGGTCGTTGAACGGCTGGTTGTAGATCCGGTCGGCTTCCTCGCGCGTCCAGTCGGTGCGGATGGTCAGGTCGTCGAGCACTTCCGTCTCCCATTCCAGAGAAATCGCGGTGCCGCGTCCCGTCGCCGGTCCCGCCACCGCGCATCGACTAGTCGTTGCAGGCCCGCTTGGCAAGGGTGCGGACGCGGGCGGATCCGGGACTCGGGCCGAATATCCGCAGGCCGCGACCCGTGATGGCGCAAACAGGCGGGCGGCCAGCGCTGCGGATAGGGGCGCGGCCGCACTCGACGGCCCGAGGCAAGCAGGGCGGCGGTGTCGCGTCCGGCCGGGCCCGAACGCCGCCTTTTGCACGGTCTCGTTATCGATGGGCATTGGCCGGGGCGCTCCGTTTTTGTTGCGGTGGCGGCGCGATAGGTGCAGGCTGGTAGCGAAAGTCGTGCGATACCGGGCGTTGCCGCCCGATCGAAAGCGATGTTCCGATCTCGCGGCCCTTGTGCGGTTGCCGGCTTCGCGCCGGCGGCAGATGCGTCACCAGGGTCGGCGAGGCGGCCGGCGCCGCGAGCCGGTCGCGCGCCAACATGTCGGATGGAAACGGCGAAGCATGGAACTCATTCTCGCCCTCGGCCTGATCGCCTTCAAGGTTGCGCTGCTGATCGCGGCGCTCCTGCTCCTGCCGCTGCCGCTGACCTGGCTCGAGCGCAAGATCGCCGGCCATATCCAGCAGCGGGTCGGGCCGATGCGGGTCGGCTGGCACGGGCTGCTGCAGCCCGTCGCCGACGGGATCAAGCTCCTGACCAAGGAGGACCATATCCCCGCCGAGGCCGACCGCTTCCTGTTCAAGCTGGCGCCGATCCTGGCGCTCGCGCCGCCCTTCGTGGTCTTCGCCGCGGTGCCGTTCGGCGAAAGCGTCTCGGTGCTCGGCACCGAGATCACGCTCTACATCTCCAACCTCAACGTGGCACTCCTGTTCATCCTCGCGGTGATCGGGATCGAGGTCTACGGCGTCGTCTTCGGCGGCTGGGCGGCGAACAGCAAGTATGCGCTTCTCGGCAGCCTCAGGACCTGCGCGCAGATGATCAGCTACGAGATCCCGATGGGCTTCGCGGTGATCGGCGTGGTGATGCTGGCGCAGTCGATGAGCCTTCTCGACATCGTGCGCGCCCAGGCCGATGTCTGGAACATCGTCTACCAGCCGGTCGGGTTCTTCGTGTTCTTCGTGGCCGGGCTTGCCGAGGCGCAGCGCATCCCCTTCGACCTCGCCGAGGCCGAGGGCGATCTCGGCGCCGGGTTCCATACCGAATACAGCGGCATCCGCTTCGCCTTCTTCATGGTCAGCGAATACGCGATCATGGTGCTGGTGTCGGTGCTCGCGGTGATCCTGTTCTTCGGCGGCTGGAACGGGGTCCTGATCCCGCTGCCGCCGATCCTGTGGCTGTTCGTCAAGGTCGCGCTGTTCATCTACCTGTTCATGTGGTTCCGCTTCACCTTCCCGCGCTACCGCTACGACCAGCTCATGGCGATCGGGTGGAAGGTCTTGCTTCCCCTGTCTCTGGCGAACATAATCATAACAGGCGTTGTCTTCGTGTGAGGACCGCCCGGACCCCGCGAGGGGACAAGATGGCACAGATACTGAAAAAAACCGGAACCTGGATCGGCTGGGAATTCTTCACCGATCTCGCGGATGCCTTGGCGTTGACCTTTGGCTACATGTTCTCGCGGCCGGTGACGATGCAGTATCCGGACAAGGAGAAATGGCTGCCCTATTCGCGCTACCGCGGCCACCATTTCCTGACCCGCGACGAGAAGGGCGAGATCAAATGCGTCGCCTGCGAGCTGTGCGCCAAGATCTGCCCCTGCGACTGCATCGAGGTCGTTCCCTACGAGGACGAGACCGGCGCCCGCCATCCCAAGGTATTCGAGATCGACACCGCCCGCTGCCTGTTCTGCGGGCTGTGCGAGGATGCCTGCCCGGCGGATGCGATCGCGCTCGGCCAGGAATACGAATTTTCGAGCTATTCTTCGAAGGACCTGGTGATCGGGCGCGACGATCTCATGCTGAAGCCGGGCAAGGCGGAATCCGGCGGCGGCGTCGTCAGCGCGAGGCTGGACACCGAGCGCGACGTCCGGGTCGAAACCGACGAGACCAAGGGCTACGACTGGTGGCGCAACATCCGGCGAAACTGACCGGGCCGGCCTGCGGGCCGGGGCATCCAGAGGGGAGGTGCCGATGCATGTCAGCGAAATCCTGAAGGAGAAATCATCCGAGATCGTCTCGGTAGCGCCGGAGCGGACCATGGTCGAGGTCCTGCGCCTGTTCAGGGAGCGCAACATCGGTTTCGTCGTGGTCGGACGCGCGCCGGGCGAGTATCAGGGCATCCTGTCGGAGCGCGACTGCTGCAACGCCGTGGCCGAATACGGCGCCGAGGCGCCGAAGATGCGGGTCGCCGACCTCATGAAGCACGAGGTGCCGACCTGCTCGGCCTCCGACCTCCTGCCGCTGGTCATGGCGATCATGACCAAGAGGCGCACGCGGCACGTTCTTGTCGTCGACGGCGACAGGATGGTGGGGGTGGTGAGCATCGGCGACGTCGTCAAGCACCGGCTCGACGAGGCGCTGCGCACCGAACAGGCGCTGGAGGACTACATCGCAGGCGCCGGCTATCATTGACCGGAAAGGTCGTTGGCCGCGCCCCTGACGGTCAGGCCCGCGCCTCGGGTTCGCCCATATCTTCCATCGCCCGCGCCGGGGCTTTGGTTTCGGGCGCCTTGGCGACCGTCACCGGGCAGGGATATTCGCCGCGGCGCAGCAGGCGGTTGAGCCTGAGCGCGCGGTAATTCTCCGGAACAAAGACGAGACCCTCGGGAAACCGCCGGTTGATCCTGAGTTGGGCCGTGATCTCGCCCTGGGCGGAGTGCACGACGACGCGGTCGTGCTCGGCCAGACCCAGCCGCGCGGCCGCCTCGGCGCCGATCTCGACATAGGGATCCTCGGCGATCGTGTTGAGGATGTCCGAGCGCTCGGAAAGGTAGCCGTTGTGGAAGAGGCCGTTGCCGGTGACGAGCAGCAGCCCGCCGGGTGCGGCCGGAAGGTCCGGAAGTGCTGCAGGCGCCTCCGTGCCGGGCGCCGGCGTGGATCTGGTGAACGCGCCGTCGGGACCGAGCGCGTCCTGGCCCAGTCCGCGATAGGCGGGGACCAGCCGCGCGATTTCGGCGAAGATGTCGCTCGGCAGTGATGGCTGCGGCACCCGGTCTCCGAGCGCAGCGACGAAGTCGAGGATCGCCAGATGGCCGCGCGCCTCGAAGGCGGGTTCGCGGAACTTGCGCAGCTTCTGGACCCGGCCCTCGTTGTTGGTGAAGCTGCCGGATTCCTCGCCGTATCCGGCCGCGGGCAGGAGGATGTCGGCGAGCCCGGCGGTGTCGGTCAGGAAGGTGTCCTGCACGATCAGAAGCTCGGCCCCGGCCAGCGCAAGCTCGGTGAAGGCCCGGTCGGGGCAGGCCGTCAGCGGGTCGCAGCCGACGAAGTAGAGCGCGCCCATCCGGCCTTCGGCGGCCAGTGCCAGCATCCCGTCCAGACCGGCGCCGGGCTCGGACGGAAGCGCCGCACCCCAGGCGCGTTCGAAATCGCCCCGCGCCGCCGCGTCCGCGACCGGCCGCAGTCCCGGCAGCGCCGCCGGCAGCACGCCCATGTCCCAGGCGCCGAGCTGGTTGGCCCGGTCGAACAGGAATTGCAGCGCCGGATCCTTGCCGAGCCGGTGGAGCCGCCGCAGCAGGTTGCCGATCTGCTCCAGCGTCGCCTGCGCCAGGGGCGATCGCAGCAGATCGACGCTGACCAGCACGGCGACGCTCCGTCCGCCTTTCAGCGCCGCGGCCAAAGCGGCGGCGTCGCCAGCCGCGTCCGGCGGGTCCGCGGCAAGCTCTGCCACGAGCGCGGCCAGAGCCGCCGCCTCGCCGCCCGGTGATGCGCGGAGCACAGCCTTGGCATCGGCCTCGAGCCGCGACGGCCGCGCCGAGAGCATGCAGAGCCCGGTGCCCCGCTGCCGCGCCGCGTCGCGCAGCAGGTATTCGGTCACCGGGTTTTCCTCGGTCACGCTGCCGCCGACGATGAGCACGCAGTCGCGGGCGATAAGCGCGTCGAGCGGCGCGCGCGCGAGGAAGCCGTCGATCAGCGGTGCGAGCGCGTCGAGCGGCACCGACCAGCGCGCGGAGCAGTCGATATTGTTGGTCGCGAACTCGGTGCGCATCAGTTTCTGGAACCGGTAGAGCACCTCGTTCGGCAGGCGCGGCGATGCGAGCCCGCCCATCGGCTTGCCGCGCACATCCGCGAGGCGGCGGCGCAGGAACGCGCCGGCCTCATCCCACGAGACTGGGCGGAGCGCGCCGTCCTGCCGGATCATCGGCCGCCGAATCCGGTCCTTGGCCTCGATGAAATCGAGACCGAAGCGCCCGCGCGCGCAGAGAAGCTCGCCGTTCAGCCCCTGATCCCATTTCGAGCGGACCCGCATGAATTCGCCCTTGCGGGTGCCGACCGTCAGCTGGCAGCCGGTGCCGCAATGCAGGCATACGGTGTCGGTCTCCACGAGGTCCCAGGGCCGCGACCGGTAGCGATAGGGGAAGCTCATCAGCGCGCCGACCGGGCAGACCTCGACGCAGTTGCCGCACTGGTCGCAGCTCGCGAGGCTGCCCTCGAAGCCGGTCACGGCGGTGTCCATGCCCTTCTCGATGGTGCCGAGCGCCACCGCGCCGACGACATCCTCGCAGACCCGCACACAACGCTGGCACTGGATGCAGCGGTTGACGTTCATGATGATGACCGGGCTGAGCCGGATGTCCTTGGAGTGGAACACCCGCTTGGGGTCGCGGAACCGGCTTTCGCGGGGGCCGTATTCCATCACCATGTCCTGCAGCTCGCATTCGCCGCCCTTGTCGCAGATCGGGCAGTCGAGCGGATGGTTGGCGAGCAGCATGTCGAGCATCGACGAGCGGGTTTCCGTGATCAGCTCGGATTCGGTCCGCACCACCATGCCGTCGGCCACCGCGGTGGCGCAGGCCGGCTGCAGCCGGCGCTGGCCCTCGATCTCGATGAGACACATCCGGCAGGAGGCGAGCGGCGGCAGCCGCTTGATGTAGCAGAAGGTCGGGATCGCCAGCCCGAGGCTCTCGGCGGCCTCGAGGATCGTGGTGCCGGGCGGCACCTGGAGCTTCTGGTCGTTGATCGTGATGCCTGGCATGGTCCTCTCGCGATCCTCGCTCAGTGAAATGGGCATCCGTGCCCGTCGATATGCGCGGCGAACTCGTCGCCGAAATGCTTGAGCGCCGCCCTCAGCCCCATCGCGGCGCCGTCGCCGAGCGCGCAGAAGGTCTTGCCGAAGATGCCCTTGCACAGGTCCTCGAGCTGATCGAGATCGCCCGGCGCCCCGTCGCCCGCCTCGATCCGGCGCAGCACCTTCACCACCCAGTTCAGACCCTCGCGGCAGGGCGTGCACTTGCCGCAGGATTCGTGGTGGAAGAATTCGATGATCCGGGTCGCGACTTTGACCATGCAGGTCGAGTCGTCGATCACGATCACCCCCGCCGAGCCGAGCATCGATCCGGCGGCGGCGAGCGAGTCGAAATCCATCGCCACGTCGAGCCCGTCCGCGGGGATCAGCGGCGCCGAGACCCCGCCGGGGATCACCGCCTTGATCAGGCGCCCGATCGGCGGCCCGCCGGCATGTTCCTCCACGAGCTCGCCCAGGGCGATGCCCATCGGCAGTTCGTAAAGCCCCGGCCGCCGCACCTGGCCGCTCAGGCAGTAGAGCTTCGGGCCGGGGCTTCGGTCGGGGCCGATGCCGCGGAACCAGTCGGCGCCGCGGGTCAGGATATGCGGCACGCAGGCCAGCGTCTCGACATTGTTGACGACGGTGGGGCTGGCATAGAGCCCCTCGACCGCCGGGAAGGGCGGCTTCAGCCGCGGCTGGGCGCGCTTGCCCTCGAGCGAGTCGAGCATCGCGGTCTCCTCGCCGCAGATATAGGCGCCGGCGCCCTCGTGGATATGCATGTCGAAATCGAAGCCGGAACCGAGGATGTCGCGGCCGAGATAGCCCTTCTCCCGCGCCTCCCCGATCGCCGCGTCGAGGGTGCGGATCGCCTTCACGTATTCGCCGCGGATATATACATAGGCGGTCGCCGCGCCGATCGCATAGGCCGAGATCGCCATGCCCTCGATCAGCTGGTGGGGGTCGCGCTCCATGATGATCCGGTCCTTGAAGGTGCCGGGCTCGCCCTCGTCGGCGTTGCAGCAGAGGTATTTCGGCTTTCCCGCCGCTTTCGGCACGAAGCCCCACTTCATTCCCGTCGGAAAACCGGCGCCGCCGCGGCCGCGCAGGTTGGAGGCCTTTACGATCTCGATCACCTCGTCCGGCGTGTGCTCGCCAAGCGCCTTGGCGAGCCCGCGGTAGCCGCCCGTGGCCTCGTAGGTGGCCAGCCGATTGGCCTCGGGCCTGTCCAGGTTGCGCAGGAGGACCGATTCGAACATCCCGCTATCCCTCCGCCGCCTCGGCAGCCGCGCCGGCCTCGGCCCCGAGCCGCGCCAGCAGCGCGTCGATCCGGGCGCTGTCGAGGTGGCCGTGATAATCGTCACCGACCTGCATCACCG
>JBFKMA010000099.1:0-8029 GCA_041630175.1 Albidovulum sp. | reverse complement strand
TTCGGCATCAAGGTCTACGAGCTTACCGAAAGCTGCATCCATATCGGCGAGAAGCCGAAGGTGGCGATGGCCGACATGTACAACGACCTTCTGAACCTCGGCCGCATCTTCGGCGTCGAGGCCAAGGCCGAGGAACTGGTCGCGGGCTACGAGGCACGGCTGGCCGAACTGACCGCGGGCATCGACGCGACCGATCCGCTGCGCGTCTTCGTCTATGACAGCGGCGAGGACACGCCCTTCACCGCGGGTCGCTACGCAATGCCGACCGCGATGATCGAGGCCGCGGGCGGCGTCAACGTGATGGACGACCTGGAGAAGAGCTGGACCACCGTCGCCTGGGAACCGGTCGTCGCGCGCGACCCCGAGGTGATCGTGATCGTCAACTATGGCGACGTGACCGCCGAGCAGAAGATTGACTTCCTGAAGTCGAACCCGGCCTTCGCCGAGGTCGCGGCGGTGAAGAACGACGCCTTCGTCGTCCTCGAATATGTCGAGGCCACCCCCGGTCCGCGCAATATCCGCGCCGTCGAAAAGCTGGTCGAGGGCTTCACCGCCGCGCGCCAGAAGCTCGTCAACTGACCTGACCGGCCCGCGCTTCACGGCGCGGGCCCCGTCCCACGGAGCGCGCCATGGCCGAGATCACGACGAGCATCCCTCTCACCCGCACCCGCCTGAAGCTCGGCGCCGGTGCGACGGCCGGGATCGGCGTGCTCGTCCTTTCGGTCCTCGTCGCGGTCGCCGTCGGCGCGGTGCCGGTGCCGCTTGCAACCGTGGTCGAGGTCGTGCTGGCGAAGCTGCTGCCCGGCCTTGCCGACGGCGCGAGCGCCGCCCAGGCGGCGATCGTCTGGGAGATCCGCTTCCCCCGCGCGCTCCTCGCCGCGCTGGTCGGCGGCGGGCTCGGGCTCGTCGGCGCGGCGCTGCAGGCGGTGACGCGCAACCCGCTCGCCGATCCGCACCTGCTCGGCATCTCCTCCGGCGCGGCCTTCGGCGCGATCCTGGCGCTGCTGCATACCGGGCTGTTCCTCGGCCTCCTGACCGTGCCGCTCCTGGCCTTCGCGGGCGCGCTGTTCACGGCGGTCCTGGTCGTCGGCGTCGCGCGGGTCGCGGGCGCGACCTCGGCCGACCGGCTCGTGCTCGCCGGCGTCGCGGTGTCGTTCATCGTGATGGCGGCGGCGAACGTGCTGATCTTCCTCGGCGATCCGCGCGCCACCCACACGGTGGTGTTCTGGATGCTCGGCGGGCTCGGCCTCGCGCAGTGGGGGCATCTCGTCTACCCGGCGGCGATCCTCGGCCTCGCCGGGCTCTGGCTCTGGTCGCGCGCCGGCGATCTCAACGCGATGACCGTGGGCGACGAGACCGCCGCGACACTTGGCATCCGGCCCGAGCGGCTCCGGCTTTCGGTCTTCGTCGCGGGCGCACTGATCACCGGGGTGATGGTGGCGTTTTCCGGCATGATCGGCTTCGTCGGGCTGATGATGCCGCATATGGTGCGGCTGATCATTGGCGGCAACAATGCCCGCGTGCTGCCATTCTCGGCGCTCTTCGGGGCGATCTTTCTCGTCTGGGCCGACACTTTCGCCCGCGTCGTCATGGCGCCCGAGGACATGCCGATCGGCGTCGTGACCGGCATCGTCGGTGGTGGTTTCTTCGTGTGGCTGCTGGCGAAACGCCGAACCTGACCGCAACCGTGGAACCGCGATAGTCCGGCGCGCGGCGGCCGGAACGAGGCCCGGCCGAATGGCGAAGCGATCAGTTCCCACACCAGAGGTTTCACCGAGCACCACCCCGGCCGCGATCCGTTGCATTGCGGTCGGGTTTGGGGGCGCTTCTCCGTCCCACACGCGGGTCGGGTTTCCGCCGCGCGGATCGCTCGTGAAGGCGGTGTAACGACGAAGTTCGCCGGGCATGCGTCCTCCCGATGCTCTGTCTGACTTTGCGCGTTTTTGGGCATTCCACCAGCGTCTCGCCGGAGCCGCCGGCATGGGCCGGGAAATCCTTCAGCTTCGGCAGCCCGTCGCGCACCGGAAGCACGGCCTCGGCATAGTTGAGATGCCAGACCGGCCGGAAATGGAGATCCGGCAGGACCGGGGCATGGAAGTCGGAAAAGCCCATGCCGGGATGCTCGGTCATCATATGGCCGCCGCAGCGCCTGCAGAAGCGCCGGGCGCTCATGCCCGTCCTGTTGACGGGGCCAAGCCGTTCGGCGCCTTTCGTCACCGTGACCTGATCCTCGGCGAAGAGCGCGTAAATCACGAAGGGCGCACCGGAATAGGCCCGGCAGGAGATGCCATGGCAATTGCCCATTTCAATCGGCGCGGCGGCGGCGCGTTGAATTGGCCGGCGGCGCAGACGGCAGCGGCTCGGGCACCGTGTTGCGGACGGCCGGAATCTGGCGCAGATAGGCATGGATCGCGCCGAGATCCTCATCCGTCATCTGGCCGCAGACCGGCCAGGGCATCGGCGGCAGGATCGGTCGGCCCTGCCCGAGATGCCGCCCGCTCCGCATCGCCGCGATGAACTGCTCCTCGCTGTAGTCGCGCAGCACCCCGGTTTCGGGGTCGGGCGTGAGGTTCGCAGTGAAGCTGACGGCCCAGGGACCGGACCAGGTGGTGTTGGTCATGGACACCGCCGCCGCCCAGGGGCCGTCGAGCACAGCGCCGCCGGTGATGACCTCGCTCTCGGGATGGCCGGACAGCATCCGCTCCATGTCCGATTCCGGGCCGTTTTCGCCAATCTTGAAAGGCGTATGGCAGTCATGGCAGGCCGAGATCGTGACGAGGCACTCGCCACGCTTGACCTTGCCCTCCGCCGACATGTCCTGCGCCGCGGCCGGCAGGGCGGCGGCGAGCGCGGCGACCGTCAGGATGGGCTTCGTCATTCCTCTTCTCCGTCTTGATGCCGGGCCTCGGCGGAGACCATCTCCACCTCGGCGATCCAGCGGTTGATCAGGTCGACCGCCTCGGCGTCCACCAGCGCGGTGCCGAGCGGCGGCATCTGCTGGACCGGCCAGCGCGAGGCCATGCGCTGCGGCAGCGCGCTCAGGTCGGGCCGGGCGGGCTCGACGCGCGACATCGTGCCGGGCGCAAGGCCGGGCGGCGGCGACTTCAGCGGCTGGCCGAGCGTCGTCGCCAGCGGCCCGGCATGGGGATCGGACACCGATTGGCGCAGGTCCAGACCGAGCCTGGCGAGCGGTCCTTCTGCATTGTGGCAATGGCCGCAATTGCCGTGCAGATAGCCGAGCGCCGCCCGTTCGAGCTTCGACCGGCCGGGCGGGTCTGCCGCGATGAGCCGCGGATCGAGGCCGACGACAACCCCGCGCGCGACCAGCGCATCGAGCACCCGGTTCCGCCGCGGCGCGGGGTCGCCCCGGAGCGCGCCGGGATCGTCGTTGGTTGCGAACTGCCGCGCGCCAAAGCCCAGCACCGGCACCGGCCAGGACATGTGGCAGGCGCGGCAGTCGGTGACGCCGGCACGATCGACAGCATGAGCATCCCGAGACCAGCCAGGATGCCCGCAGCCAGACATGTGGGCCACGCAAAGGCCCCGAAAGCGTTCTTGCGGCAGATATCGGGCATGGGATGCTCCGGGGATACCCTCATGGGATGCTCCGGGGATACCCTTCGGGAAGGAGTTGTCGGGCGCCCCGGCGACCCTTTGTCGGGGCGCTGATCAGCGTCGTTGGAGAGGCTCTCTGCCCCGCCTACCCAGCGAGCCGAGCGCGCGCCTTTTGCGGCAGCACCCGGGCGAACATTCCGCGTGGCCGCAACTTCGCGCGGAGCCAAACGAACCGCTCCCGCGCCCTCGGCGGGGCGGAGCATTCGCGCCAGCCGGGATCGGCGTTGCCCGAAAAGCGGCCAAAGGGTCGGGCGGCGTGCGTATCGGCCATACCCGGCAGACCGTACCTGATTTCCTCGAACCTCATCATCTCAAGTCTCTTGAATGAGCTGTCGTTGCGATGGGCCCGGCCCGGTGTGTGCCGGATCGGGCAAGATGCTCTCGGGCAACCTGCAGGCGGTGCGCGCGCATGCCGTTGGCGAGCCGGTAGGCGGCCTCGTAGCCGAGCGCCTCACTCGCCATGCGCTCGTATTTCGCGCTTTCCTCGGCCGAGAGAACCTCGCGCCAGCGGCCGTTGGTGCCCTTGTGGATGAAGGTCTCGGCCCCGCCGTCCCAGAAGATTCGGCCCAAGGGCGCGCTTCGCGCGGCATTGCGCTTCATGTACTCGAAGCTGCAGTGCTCGAGGACCGCGGGCCACCGGTCCGGACCCACCGCGATGCCGAGGAACTCCGCGATGCGCGCGATCTCGCCCGGCATGTCGGCCTCGAGGTCGGCGAAATGCACCAGAAGCACGTTCGGCAGGTTCCGCACCTCCCACCAGCTCCGGATGTTCTCCCAGAACGGCCAGAACGGGTGCCCGTCGCGGTCGAGCCAGTCGTGGAAATACTGGCGGATCGAGGCGCCGGGCCGCGCCGGCGAAGATCAGCCGACCGACGATCTGCTGCACCCAGGTCGTGCCCGACCTGGCGTAGGTGCCGATCACGATGTGGTCGGGCCGGAACCGGAAGTCGCTCCAGATCGTCGGGTCGAAGTGGTGATTGTGCAATTCCCGCGTCTTGCGCGGCCAGGCGGTCGCGTTCGATGTCATTTCGGTTCTCCGAGAAAAATGAGCGTTGTCAGTAGAGTACGGACGAAGTCCAGACGCCTCGCGGCTCGCTGTATTCGCCGCGCGTCATCAGCGTCGTCGGCTTGACGATCTGCAGCCCCTGGCCGAGGCACCAGCGGAAGAATTCGGCGTAGCGGATCGGCGCGAGGAACCCGATGGGCTCGTGACTGGCGGCACCGGCGCCGAGCGCGAGCGCCATCAGGTCGGCCTGGTTTTCCGCCACGGCATGGTTCAGGAGCCAAAGAGTCGGCATCGTCATGTAGGCCACGACCCTGCCGCCGCGTAGGAGTACGACCGGCGTGCCGCGGCCGAGCCCGCGCGCGGTTCGGCGCCGCGCGCATAACCGTGGACCCGCCGCGCAAGGCTGTCCGCCGCGATCAGGTCCGCCGACGTCATCGGCCGCACCTGCGTCCCGGCCGGCAACCCGTCACGCGGACGGCCGGTGATGACGACGAGGGGTTCGCGCACCCGGAAGCCGAGCGAGGCGTAAAGCGCCATCGACTTCGTGTTGAACGCATTCTGCAGGAGCCGGACCCCGCGCGCCTTGGCGCCGCGTTTCAGCACCGCCTGCATCAGGAGCCGGCCGACGCCCGCATCCTGGAAGTCGGGATCGACCGAGATCGGTCCGACCCCGCGGATCGGATCGCCCTCGGTCAGGAAGTTCGAGCCGACGATGCGACCGCCCGACACCGCCACCACGCCGTAGCTGGCCGGATCTTCGATCTGGCCGGCCGCGATTCCGGTCGCCATTTCTAGGTCCGGAACGTCCGGGGCGAAACCGCGGCTCTCGTGGAACCGGCGAAACGCCGCATACATGATGCGCGCGTCGGCACCGGTATCTGCCGGCACGGCCTCGCGGACCTCGATGGCCGATGGAAGCGGCCCGGATGCAGCAATGGACGGAGTGAGCAAGGTCTTCTCTGTCACTCGGCTTGAAAGGAAATCGAAACCGGCCACCGGTCTCGGTGCGCTCAGAGATAGATCGTTGCGGACCGGGAGGCTCAGTAAGAGTCCCTGCACGAAATGCTAAAACTTCACTACGCGGTCCGCTTTCCGCCGGCGGCGGGAATGTCCTCGAGGATCACCGTGCCGGGGACGCGGAGCCGCAGGCGGCCGCGTCTCGCCTTTTCGAGCTGGATCGGGCAGGCGCGCTCGAGGAGCCGCCGCTGCAGGAGGACGAGCTGCGCCTCGAGGTTCTCGGCGAATTCCGGCAGCCTGAGCGCGGAATCGAGCCGCAATTCGCGATTCGTGACCTCGCACCGCCCGCTCGGCTCAAGTTCGCCCACGAGCTTCCAGCAGATTGCGCCGGCCACGCCCTTGATCAGGTAGTCATGGTCGATGAAGACGCTGTTGCCGGCACCGTAATGGCGCACATGGATGGGCTGCGTGGTCGCGCAGGCCGGTAGCCGCGCGCCGTCTTCCGCCCCGACCGGATCGAGCCCCGAGGCCATCAGCTCTCCGAGCCGCGCGGCGACGAGCGCCAATGCGTCCTCGTCGTCGTAGCGAAACCGCATCGGCTCGGGGCTTTCGGCGAAGAGGACGCCCGCCGTGCGCCCCGCGACCACCACCGGAAGCGCGATCTGGCTCTCCGGCGCGGGCAGGCCGGGATAGGGGATCGCGGTCGCCCGGCGGCCTCGAGCCCGTAGTCGCGCGCCTGGTCGCGCACGGCCGCGCCCTAGCTGTAATCCGAGGTCATGTGGCCGATGCGGATCGGTACGCCCTCGCGCGCGGCTCGCCATGACGACGCTGATGCCGCTTTGGCAGAATTCCGCATGCTCGGCGGTGAGCGCGCCATTGGCCAGGGTCGGGCCGGTCCAGCCGCGGCGCTCGGCCAGTTCCCGCGAGGGATTCGAAGGCTGCTCAGCCCGCAGCGAGCCAGAATGTTCCCCGTAGATCGAGCGGAGGCTCGGCGCGCGTTGAAAACCGGGAAATAATATCACCGTCGGGTGGAGCAGGAAGATGGATTGACGCTGCCGGGGCGGCTCTGCAATTTCAGAGAATCCCCCGGCGACATCGCGGCTTCCAGCGCCGGGTCGGGCGGGCGTATCACCGCGCCACCTGCCGCGATGGCCGCGGCGAGATGCAGAACGGAAGACAAGCATGACCAATCCCGAACGCATTCGGGCCGTCGTCACGGCCTATGTCGAAGCGATGAACGCCGGTGACTTCGACCGGCTGCTCGCGCTCTTCACCCCCCGACGGCCGGATCGCCGGGCGCTGGGGCGCGCGCGATGCTGCCGCCCAGGCGCGTCAGCTCGGCTTCCCGTCCTGCGCCGCGCCCGCCGGCAAGGCGGCCGCGGCGGCCTGACCGCCGGTACCGGCCAGGTGCCCCGATGAAGCCCGGAAACTCCAGCCCCGGGCGATCCAAGGTCGGGTCTCGCATCACCATGAGCTTGACCTACGGTGACGCGTGTTGGAAGAGTCGGGGTCGGGCGAATATCCGGCATGGACCAGGCCGCGCCTGCTATGCCAGACCGAGCCTCCACAGCTGAATTGGTCCACCTTTATGTTCAGGACGCTGCGGTGCCGGCAATGGCGTCGGCGAAGCCCAACGGGTCACCCAAAAAACCTACGGTTTTCAGTTGGCTTCCATTATGCTAGCCCCGATGCTCAAATAATGTCCAACGAGACTTTCACCCGATCCATCACGATCGAAGACGTGAACTTGCTCACATTGGATTCGTCAAAGAAGTATCTCTGGGTGAACTCTTCATACTCCTTGATGTCGCGAACGACGACGATCAGGATGAAATCCGTCTCTCCGGTGGCGTAGTAGCATTGCTGAACGCAAGGGGCACTGCGCATGCTGCGCTTGAACGCATCGAGATGCATACGGCTTTCGCGCTCGAGCATGACGCCAACGATCACGGTCATCTCCCGATCGAGTTTCGATGGCGAAAGCACGGCAATCTCGCGTTCGACCACGCCCGTATCTCGCAACCTTTTCAGACGTTTCTGAATGGCCGGCGGCGAAAGCCCGACATCAGACGCCAGCGACTCCGCGGTCTTTCGGGCATCCGTCTGGATCAGCTTGAGGATCTTGAGGTCTTTGTCATCCATGATCTGACAAAGGTCAAATTCTTGCATGAACACAACTTTTTTCTTCGCATTCTTGCGAAATTCGGCGGGAATTCTCCCGTGCATTCTGCATCTTCGAGGGGGCTTTGTTGCTTAGACGCGCGACAACACCCATCGTTCATCGGTGAGGCGATTCATCCTCAATCCGATCCACCGGATGCCGGGACCGAACACCTGGAGTGTTGCGCCCACCCGTGAGCCCACCGCCATTCTCCGCACCTGCTGATGGACTGCCCCCATCGAGTGGTCCGGTTTGATTGTTAGTGCATCATCGGCCTCTGGTCCATTGGA
>JBFKMA010000098.1:0-8078 GCA_041630175.1 Albidovulum sp. | reverse complement strand
GCCGGCGCCATGGGTGAGGTGGCCGCCCGAGGCGAGGTTCATGCCGAGGAAGGTGTCGCCGGGCTGCAGCAGCGCGTTGAACACGCCCTGGTTGGCCTGCGACCCCGAGTTCGGCTGGACGTTGATGAACTCGCAGCCGAAGAGCGCCTTGGCGCGCTCGATTGCGAGGGTCTCGGCGACGTCGACGAACTGGCAGCCGCCATAGTAGCGCCGGCCCGGATAGCCTTCGGCATATTTGTTGGTCATCACCGAGCCCTGCGCCTCCATCACGGCGCGGCTGACGATGTTCTCCGAGGCGATCAGCTCGATCTCGTCGCGCTGACGGCCGAGTTCGTCGGTGATCGAGCCGTAAAGCTCGGGGTCACGGGAAGCGAGGGATTCGGTGAAAAATCCGGTGTCGCGAAGCGGGGCGTCCATGGGCGTCTCCTGAGGTCAGTGGGATGCGCGGGTTGTAGCGGAGGATGGTCGGGTTCGGAAGCGCGGATTCCGACCTGTTTTGGCACGCAGGCGAAACGAATTCCACTATAGGAAACTTTTTGCCCGCCGCCTCAGACCACGGTGAACTGGCCCATCATGCCCGCATCCTCGTGTTCGAGGATGTGGCAGTGATACATGTAGGGCAGGGCCGGGTCGGCATAGTCCGCGAAGGACAGCCGCAGCGCGACGGTTTCGTCGGGGCCGATCAGCACGGTGTCCTTCAGCCCCGCCTCATGCGCCTCGGGCGGCCGGCCGTTGCGGCTGAGGATGCGGAACTGGACGTCATGAATATGCATCGGGTGCAGCATCGGCGTCGTGTTCTTCCAGGTCCAGGTCTCGGTCGCGCGGAGGGGCACCGAGAAGTCGATCCGGTCGTGATCGTACTGGCGGCCGTTGATCGTCAGATCCCCCATCATGCCCATGCCGGACATCGCCAGCGTGAAGTCCCGCGTCTCGCCGGTCGCCTCGGGCGGGGCGGGAAGCTCGGCCAGCCGATCCGGCAGCGCCGGCGTCGCGCGGGCGGCGCGCGGCCGGATTTCCATCACGTCGCGCACGCCGTTTGAGCCCATCATCATGACCTCCGCGCCGAAGGTCTCGGCGCGCAGGCGGACAGGCGCGCCATCCGACAGGTCGACCAGGTATTCGCCGCGCTCGCCGGGGCTCAGAACCGAGCCCTGCATCGCGACCGGGGCGGCCAGGAGCCCGCCGTCCGAGGCGATCTGGTGGAAGGTCCGGTTGTCCGAGAAGTGGAGGCCGTAGAAGCTGCCATTCGCGCCGTTGAGGATGCGCAGCCGGACCAGCGGCGCGGGGGTTTTCAGGACCGGACCGATCTGGCCGTTGACCAGCATCACCTCGCCCTGCTTCCCGGCCATGACGTCATGCATGTTCGGTGCGTAGGGCATCTGGCCCGCCGCGTCGAAGCGGCGGTCCTGCAGGACCAGCGTGAAGTCGTCCTCGCCATGCGTCCGGGGCAGGGGGAGGGCTGCCTCCTCGTCGTCTTCGACGCGGATCACGCCGGCCATGCCGGCCCAGACATGTTCGGCCGTCTTCCTGTGCTGATGGCCGTGGAACCAGAAGGTCCCGGCCTTCTGGCGCAACTCGAACTCCGGCGACCAGGTGGCGCCCGGCGCGATGGACTGGTGCGGTCCGCCATCGGCGGCGGCAGGCAGGTGCAGCCCGTGCCAGTGCAGCGTCATCGCCTCGTCGAGCGCGTTGCCGACATTCATGCGCAGCCGGTCGCCCGCGCGGGCCGAAAGGATCGGGCCGAGGAAGGTCGCGTTGACGCCGATCGTCCCGGTGGCGGTTCCGGCGTGGAATTCGTGCAGGCCCCGCGCGACCGTCAGGTCGAAGATCCGCCGGCCGTCCGCGATCCGTCCGGTGTCGAGGCCGGGCTGAAGGAAGGGGCGGCCGGTCGCGGCGGCAATTGCGGCGCGCGGGCAGAGGAGCGCCGGCGCGGCAAGCGCGGCGCCGAGACCAGTGATCGCGGCGCGGCGGGTCAGAGGGGCGGGTGATGACATCGGCGGGGCCTCTCGGGTGCGGTCCTCAAGCGCCGTGAAGATGCATGGGGTTGTCATCGCGGCGCTGTCGGTGGATCAATGCACGAAAGGCAGGATCGGAGCCAGTGGTGGCGAAACCCTCGAAGATCACGTTTCTGGCAAGCGACACCGAGATCGCGCGGGCGGCACTCGGGCGGTTGTCGGAGGCCTATGGCTCGGCGCCGCTCGAAGCGGCCGAGGTGATCGTGGCCCTGGGCGGCGACGGGTTCATGCTCCATACGCTTCACGCCACGCAGGCGATGGATGTCCCGGTCTACGGCATGAACTGCGGCACCATCGGGTTCCTCATGAACGAGTACGGCGAGGAAGCCCTCGCAGAGCGGCTCGAGGCCGCCGAGGAAGAGGTCATCAACCCGCTGTCCATGCGCGCCGTGAGCCGCGACGGCGCGGTGCACGAGGCGCTCGCGATCAACGAGGTCTCGCTTCTGCGCGCCGGTCCGCAGGCGGCGAAGCTGAGGATCACCGTCGACGGCAAGGTGCGGATGGAGGAGCTGGTCTGCGACGGCGCGCTGGTCTGCACGCCGGCCGGCTCGACCGCCTACAACTATTCCGCCCACGGGCCGATCCTGCCGATCGGCGCCGAGGTGCTGGCGCTGACCGCGATGGCGGCGTTCCGGCCGCGGCGCTGGCGCGGGGCGCTCCTGCCCAAGACCGCGAAGGTCCGCTTCGACGTGCTCGACGCCGGCAAGCGGCCGGTGATGGCCGATGCCGATGGCCGCTCGGCGCCGGACGTCGTCTCGGTCGAGGTGCGCTCGGAACCCTCGGTGCGCCACCGCATCCTCTTCGATCCCGGCCATGGGCTTGAGGAGCGGCTCACGCGCGAGCAGTTCGTCTGAGGTGGCTCAGCCGCCGCTCTTCCAGGCCTCGATCTTGCGGTAGAGCGTCGAGGGCGAGACGTCGAGCACCCGTGCCGCCTTCGGCACCGAGCCGCCGTGCCGGGCGATGGTCTCCTCGATCACCAGCCGCTCTACCTCGGCGAGCGTGCGGCCCACGAGCCCTTCGAGTGTGACCCGCGGCGCCGGCGCGGTTTCCGGCGCCTCGTCGCTGTGTTCAAGCTCGTGATGCAGCTCGAAGGGCAGCATGGCGCGGGTGACGACCGGGCCGTCGTTCAGCACCACGACATGGCGCATGACGTTGAGAAGCTGGCGCACGTTCCCCGGCCAGCTCAGCCGCCGGAACAGCGCCTTGACCTCGGCGTCGAGCGCCTGGAAGGCGCGCCCTTCCTCGCGGGAGAACCGCTCGAGCGCGGCCTCGGCGATGGCCACGACATCGTCGCCGCGCTCGCGCAGGGCGGGCATGCGGATCGGCACGACATGCAGCCGGTAATAGAGGTCCTCGCGGAAGCGGCCGCGGCGCACCTCCTGCAGGGGATCGCGGTTCGTGGCGCAGATGATGCGGACATTGACCTTGCGCGAGCGCGTGGCGCCCACCGGCTGGATCGTCGAGGTCTGCAGGAACCGCAAGAGCTTGGTCTGGAGGTTGAGGTCGAGCTCGCAGATCTCGTCGAGAAACAGCGTGCCGTCATGGGCGGTCGCCGCCGCGCCGGGCTTGTCGGAGATCGCCCCGGTGAAGGAGCCCTTCACATGGCCGAAGACCTCGGATTCCAGAAGCTCGGAGGGGATGGCGCCGCAGTTCAGGGGCACGAAGGGCCCCTTGGCGCGGCTCGACGCGTCATGCACGGCCTGGGCGCAAAGCTCCTTGCCGGTGCCGCTTTCGCCGGTGATGAAGACCGTGGCCATCGACCGCGCCACCGAGCGGATCTTGGCATAGGCCTGCCGCATCGGCTCGGACGTGCCGATGAACTCGCTCGGCGGCTGCGTGGCGCGGTCCGGTCGGGGCGGCGTTCCGCCCGCGCCGGCGAGGGCGTTGTCGATCGCGCTGAGGAAGCGCTGTTCGTCGAACGGCTTGACGAGGAATTCGTGCGCGCCGGCGCGCATCGCCGCGACCGCCTTGTTGATCGAGCCGTTGGCGGTGATCACGATGACATGGGTGTCGGGCTTGATCGCGAGGAATTCGCGCATCAGGTCGAGCCCGTCGCGGTCCGGCAGCATCAGGTCGAGAAGCACGACCGGCGGCCGGATCTCCCTGAACGCGGCGAGGCCCGACGCGGCGTCGATGGCGCAGGCGACATCATGGCCGGCCGACCTGAGAACGGATTCGTAGACGAGCTGCAGGGACGGCGTGTCCTCGACCAGCAGCAGCGGCCGGTCCGTCATGCGGCGTCTCCGTGACGTGACTGCTCCTGCGTCACGAAGTGGATCAGCCGGTCGAGCTGGGCCAGTGCCTCCTGGCCGAGGGCGGGAAAATCGCCCTTCTCGCGCCGGTGCGCGGCATTGTTGAGCGCCTGCGACAGCGCCTGGAGCCGTTCCGCGCCGACCGCGCCGGCAAGCGCGATCAGCACATGCGTCTCGGCGCGGATCGTCGCGGTGTCGCCTTCGGAGAGGCCGGCCACGAGGTTGCGTTCGCACTTCTTCAGGTCGGTGCTCAGCCGATCGAGAAGCTCGCGCGACGCGTCCGGCCCGGCGATGTCGATGAGCCGGTCGAAGCATTCGCGGTCGAACTCGACCGGCGCCTCGGCGGCCAGCGCGGCGCCGGGCGGGCTCTTGCGGTCGAGGACATTGGCGATGGCCAGGCCGAAGCTGTCGATCCCGGCGAGCGGCTTGGCGAGGATCGCGTCGGCGCCCGCGGCGTAGATCGCGTCGCGATTGGCGCGCAGCACATAGGCGGTGATCGCGATGATCGGCATGTGCGAGTGCATCCGGTCGTTGGAGCGCAGCGCCCGGATCACCTCGATCCCGCTCAGCCGCGGCATCTCGATGTCGATCAGCGCGAGGTCGAAATCCTCGCGTTCCAGCCAGTGCAGCGCCTCGACCCCGTCATCCGCGACCTCGAACTGCGCGCCCATCTTGGCGAGCATGTGGCCGATGATCGTCTGGTTCGTCGGATTGTCCTCGGCCACGAGCACCTTGGTGCGCCGCAGGTCGGGCAGTTCGACGATCTGGTCGGCGGCCGCGATGGTCCAGGCGTCGGGCGGCAGTTCCAGCGTGACGCGCGCGCCCAGGTCGGGCAGGTTCTCGACGCTGATCGTGCCGCCGAGCCGTCCCGCCATGTGCTTGGTGATATGCATGCCGAGGCCGTGGCCGGGCTTGACGTTGCCGTCCGGGCGGCCGTGAAACTCGAACAGCCGCGCCAGCGCCTCGGCCGAGAAGCCGGGCCCCTGGTCGGATACCGAGATCAGCAGCGCGCCCGAACCGGCCCTGCGGACATCGAGGCTGACGGTGCCGGCGTCGGTATACTTGACCGCGTTCGACAGGATGTTGGCCAGCACCCTTTCCAGCGCGATCCGGTCGAGCGTGAGCACCTCCGGCACGTCCTCGGCCCGCGTCAGACGGAATGTGAGGCCCTTTTCGCTGGCCCGGCCCGACCAGCGCATCTCGACGTCGTAGAGGAACCGCCCCATCTGCAGGTTGGCGGGATGCGTGGCGGCGAAATCGTCCTCGCCGAGCATCATCGACAGCCCCTCCTCGAGGAGCCGGGCGAGGATCTCGCCGGAGGCGCGGACCCGTTCGAGCTGAAGCCGCGTGGCGTCGCCGAGCCCGTCATGGTCGATCAGCCGGAGCCCGCCGATGATGTCGGAAACCGCGGCACGCAGATCGTGCCCGAGAAGCGTCATCCGGCCGGGGCCGTCCGGCTGCGGCTTGGCGGCGGAACCCGGACCGGAATCGTCACTGCGCATCGTTCGGCTCCACGCGCAAAGCGACGTTCAGAAAGCCCGCGTTTGCAAGTTTCGGTTGCATCTTGATCCGGTTGTACGCCACAGATTCGCCTGCGCCAACCTGTCTGAAACGTTAGGTAACGCTCCGCAACTGAACAATTCCTTTGTGGTGCCTGTTACTGTTTCGTCAAGCTTGGCCTGTCGGGTAGCCGATGCCCTTGAGCGCCTCGGTAATCTCGTCGAGAATTGCCGGGTCGTCGATCGTCGCGGGCATCTTGTAAGCCTCGCCGTCGGCGATCTTGACCATCGTGCCGCGCAGGATCTTGCCCGAGCGGGTCTTGGGCAGGCGGTCGACGACGCAAGCGAGCTTGAAGGCTGCGACCGGTCCGATCTTGTCGCGCACCAGCGTCACGCATTCCTTCACCACGTCGCCATGCGCGCGCTTCGAGCCCTTGTTGAGGCACAGGAACCCCACCGGCATCTGGCCCTTGAGCTGGTCGGTCACGCCGATCACCGCGCATTCGGCGACATCGGGGTGGGAGGCCAGCACCTCCTCCATCGCGCCGGTCGAGAGCCGGTGGCCCGCGACGTTGATGACGTCGTCGGTGCGGGCCATGATGTAGAGGTAGCCGTCCTCGTCGATATAGCCGGCGTCGCCGGTCTCGTAATAGCCGGGGAAATGCTCGAGGTAGGATTTGCGGAACCGCGCCTCGGCGTTCCACAGCGTCGGCAGCGTGCCGGGCGGCAAAGGCAGCTTGACCGCGATCGCGCCGAGCGTGCCGGGCTTCACCGGATGGCCGCCCTCGTCGAGCACCTGCACGTCATAGCCCGGCATTGCGACCGAGGGGGAACCGATCTTGACCGGCAGTTCCTCGATCCCGAGCGGGTTCGCGGCGATGGCCCAGCCGGTTTCGGTCTGCCACCAGTGGTCGATGACCGGCACCTTGAGTTGAGCCTGCGCCCACTTGATCGTGTCAGGATCGGCGCGCTCGCCGGCGAGGAAGAGCGCCTGCAGCGAGGAGAGGTCGTATTTGCGGATGAACTCGCCCTCGCGGTCGTCGCGCTTGATGGCGCGGAGCGCGGTGGGTGCGGTGAAGAAGCTCTTCACCTTGTGGTCGGCGATGACGCGCCAGAAGGTGCCGGCATCGGGGGTGCCGACCGGCTTGCCCTCGAAGACGATGGTGGTGCAGCCGGCGATGAGCGGCGCGTAGCAGATGTAGCTGTGGCCCACGACCCAGCCGACATCCGAGGCCGCCCAGAACACGTCGCCCGCCTCGACATTGTAGATCGCCTTCATCGACCAGTGCAGCGCGACGAGATGGCCGCCGGTGGCGCGCACCACGCCTTTCGGTGCGCCGGTCGTCCCCGACGTGTAGAGGATATAGGCCGGGTGATTGCCCTCGACCGGGACGCAGTCCGCGGGTTCCACGTCCGCCTGCGCCTCGAACCAGTCGAAATCGCGGCCGGGGATGAGCTTCGCGACTTCCTGCTCGCGCTGGAAGATCAGCGTGAAGGCGGGCTTGTGCGTGGCCTGGTCGATCGCGGCATCGACCAGCGGCTTGTAGCGGATCACCCGGCCGGGCTCGATCCCGCAGGAGGCGGCGATGATCGCCTTGGGCTGGGCATCGTCGATGCGCACGGCAAGCTCATGCGCCGCGAAGCCGCCGAAGACCACCGAATGGATCGCCCCGAGCCGCGCGCAGGCCAGCATCGCCTCCAGGGCCTCGGGCACCATCGGCATGTAGATGACGACGCGGTCGCCCTTGTCGACGCCCTTGGCCTTCAGCGCGCCGGCGAGGCTCGCCACGCGGTCCTTCAGTTCCGCATAGGTGATCTCGCGCTTGGAATGGGTGATCGGGCTGTCATGGATGATCGCCGTCCGGTCGCCGTGCCCGGCCGCGACATGGCGGTCCACCGCGTTCCAGCAGGCATTGACCATCCCGTCCGAGAACCATTCGTAGAGCGGCGCGTTTCCGTCGAAGAGCGCCTTCGAAGGCTGCTTGACCCAGTCGATGGCCTGGGCCGCATTCATCCAGAACCCTTCCGGGTCGGCCTTCCAGCCGGAAATGATCTCGGAATATCCCATCGTCGTGCCTCCTCCAAAGCCTGGCGCAAGTTATGCGGGCGATGGCCCGCCGCGCAATCCTGTTACCGGAAACAGGTGCCCGCGTTGCGAAGGAGTTTTGCAGAATCCCGCTGATAAGCTCCGCAAATTTTTGCAAACCCCTTGATGCGCCGAATGTCGAAGCAAATCGGCGCGAAGTTTGCAAACTTCGGTGAAAAAGTGGCGTCGCGCCGGGAATCGCTGATTCTTCCCGGCCGGGAGGGTC
>JBFKMA010000097.1:0-8086 GCA_041630175.1 Albidovulum sp. | reverse complement strand
TGCCGGGCGACCTCGCCCTTCGAGATCTCCGCATCGTAAAGGCAGATGCGCATGACCCCGAGCGGCGGCAGATCGCCGCCGGCGATCTCGGCCGCGCCCTCCGGCACGAGGTCACGCATCCGCGCCGTCACCGCCAGGTCGGCCGCCACCATCGCGTGGACCGTGTCGTTCGAGCGGCCGCTGAAGCCCATTTCCCAGGGGATCCCGGCGCGGTCGAGCGCGGCGATCGCGATCGGGCGGAACTTGCAGGTTTACTCGAAGCCGAGCCGCAGCGGCCGGCGCTGCCAGACCGCCCCGCCGGGCGCGCCGACCCAGACCAGCGGCCGTTGATCCAGGCTCTCGCCGCCCTCGCCCGGAGCCTCTTCGGTCGTCAGGATCAGATCGAGCTCGCCGCGCGCGAACTCCTCCTTCAGGAGCGGCGTGAAGCAGGACAGGAGATTGACCCGGGCGCAGGGATAGACGGAGGCCAGCCGCTGCAGGACGCCCGGGATCGCCGGATAGACGATGTCATGCGGCACGCCGAGCCGGATCTCGCAATCGAAGCCGGTATCGGCGAGCCGCGACAGCGCCTCGTCGTTCAGCTCCAGCATCCGCCGCGCGTAATGCAGAAGCTGCTCGCCCTGCGGCGTCAGCGTCAGCTTGCGCTGCGCGCGGGTGAAGAATTCGAGCCCCAGCCCCTCCTCCAGCCGCTTGATCTGCATCGAGACCGCCGATTGCGTGAGGTTGAGAAGCCCCGCCGCGCGGGTCACGCCGCCGGAATCGGCGACCGCGACGAGGGCGCGCAGGGCGGTGAGATCGAGGTTCCGGGGCATCATTACATTCCTTGATGATTAGGCGTACAATCATTCATTTCCATAATCAACCACACCCTGCCATATAAATCAAGCTTCCTGATGGAGTTCGACAAACACATCACGATATGAAAGGAAAACCGATGAGCCGCACGAACCAAAACCGCCGCCCCGGACTTCTTTCCCAGTTGCGTCAGCGGGCGGCCCTCCGCCGCGGGAACCGGGCACTTCTGGATCTCAGCCACCACCTGTTGAAGGATATCGGCCTGACCGAGCGCGAGGCCCGGAGCAGGTCCGAGGGCCCGGTCTGGGACGTGCCCCGGAACTGGCGGCGCTAATTGCCGGACGGTCCTGCCGGAAAAGCTTGAATTCAGGACGTTCCCTCACGATATTTGCCGGCAAGGGCGCGACGGCAACGTCGCGCCCACAGGAAACGTATGAGGAGGCTTTGATGGCTGAATATGAAACGATCCGTGCCGGCCGGGTAGGCGCCCGGACGCTTGCGATCGACGAGGGCCTGCGCGCCCATATGAACAAGGTCTACGGCCTCATGTCCGTCGGCATGCTGCTGACGGCCGCGGCCGCCTGGGCGATCGCCGGTCTCGCGACCACGGCCGATCCCTCGCTTGCCGCCGCCCAGATCGGCGCCAACAAGTACCTGACGGGCCTTGGCGCGGCGCTCTATCTCTCGCCGCTCAAGTGGGTGGTGATGTTCGCGCCCCTCGCCTTCGTCTTCGCCTTCTCCGCGATGCTCAACCGCATGTCCGCGGCCGCCGCACAGCTCGTCTTCTACAGCTTCGCCGTGACGATGGGCGTGTCGATCAGCTCGATCTTCCTGGTCTTCACCGGCCTCTCGATCGTGCAGACCTTCCTCGTGACCGCGATCGCCTTCGCGGGCCTCTCGCTCTGGGGCTACACGACGAAGAAGGACATCTCGGGCTGGGGCTCGTTCCTGATCATGGGCGTGATCGGCCTGATCGTCGCCTCGATCGTCAATATCTTCCTCGGCTCGGGCACCGTGCAGCTCGCGATCTCGGCGCTCGGCGTTCTGATCTTCGCCGGCCTCACCGCCTATGACACCCAGCGGATCAAGTCGGACTACGTCGCCCATGCGAGCCACGGCGATGCCGAGTGGCTGGCCAAGTCGGCGATCATGGGGGCGCTGAACCTCTATCTCGACTTCATCAACATGTTCATGTTCCTGCTGCAGTTCCTCGGCAACCGCGAGTGATCCGAAGCGGACCTGAAGATCGAAGGGCCGGGACTCTCCCCGGCCCTTTTCATATCCCGCGACGCATCCGGACCGCCGGGAACTCGATACCCGGGCCGAGGCTGACCAGCGCCGCACCCTCCGCCGAAAATCCCATCGCCTCGTAGAACGGCACCGCCATGCGCGTGGCAAGACAGTCAAGCTGGCAGATGCCGGCCGCCGCGGCCTCGGCAAAGATGCGCTCCATGATGCCGCGCGCGATGCCACACCGCACATGCCGGTCATCGGTGACGAAATGCCGGATCTCGCCCCGGCTCCGGTCGCGGCCCGGCGACCAGCCGCCGGCGCCCAGCACCTGCCCACCGACCGCCTCGGCAAGGTAGTAGCGCCCCGAAGCCAGGAGCGCCGGCTGCGCCCGCGCCAGCCGCGGGATCGCCATGACCCGCAGCGACGGCGGGTAATGCGCTGCCAGAAGCCGCGGATAAGCGCGGGCAAACAGCACATCCACGGCAGCAAGGTCCGCCGGGGTAGCGGCGCGGATCGTGACGGCCCGGGTCATGCCGGCGATATGGGGAGCGGACGCCGAGCGCAAAAGGTCGCGGCGACGCGGATTTGAACGCTTCCGCGGAAACGAAAAGGCCGCGCAGAAGCGCGGCCCTGTCCCTCGTGGTCGAGGCAGATCTTACTTGATCTTGCCTTCCTTGTATTCGACATGCTCACGCTTGACCGGGTCGTACTTCCGCACGACCATCTTTTCGGTCATGGTGCGGGCATTCTTCTTGGTCACGTAGAAGTGCCCGGTGCCCGCCGTCGAGTTCAGACGGATCTTGATCGTCGTCGGCTTCGCCATTGTCGTTCTCCTAGAGCCGGACGGCCTGCCGCCCGCGAAATCCTTGAAGCCCGCCTTTTACCGAGGCGCCTGACGGAGTCAACAGCCAAACAGCCTGCGCGCCGATCTAAATTGGCTCCGGCCGGCAGCTTTCAGGGCGCTTCCCGCCCCATCGCCGCGTGGAGCCGCGCCCGCGTCGCCGCGTCGAGCCCCAGCGCGCTGGCAAGCTGGTCGAGATAGGCGCGCTCGGCCGGGCTGTCGACGCGGATCGTTAGCAGCGACGTCGAATAGATCTGCTCGCGCATCGAGGCGCCCGCCGCCTGCGCCAGCGCCGGGACGTCGAGCGGCCGGTCGAACTCGGCATCGACGAAGGCGATCTCCTCGTCGCTCGATTCCGAAAGCTGGTCGAGGATCTTCCGGCGCTCCTCGGCGTCGATCTCGCCATCGGCCTTCGCCGCATGGATCATCGCGC
This sequence comes from Albidovulum sp., assembly GCA_041630175.1. Taxonomy (GTDB): domain Bacteria; phylum Pseudomonadota; class Alphaproteobacteria; order Rhodobacterales; family Rhodobacteraceae; genus Albidovulum. Next base: position 4,784 of record JBFKMA010000097.1, on the reverse strand, counting down.
GGATCATGATCCGGGCATTCTCCTCGGCGATCGGAGAGGCGGGCGTGGCGCCGGTCATCGCCGCCATCAGGTCGCCCATCATCCGGCCACCGGCCGCGGCAGCGCTGGTCATCGACGCGACGAGCCCGCCGAGCCCCGCCTCGGCCGCCTCGGTCGTGCCGCCGAACCGCTCATACATCTCGCGCACCGCCTTCGCGCCGCCGGGCAGGCCGAGCTTCTCGGCCTGCTCGCCCCATTGGTCGACCGCCCCGCCTGGCTCCCCGGCCTTCTTCATCGCGTCCTTCACGCCCTCCATGCCGCCGATCTTGCGGTATTTGTCATAGCCGCGTGCGGCGGCGAAGCCGACCGACAGCGTGGCCAGCGTCTTGACGAAACTCATGGCATACCTCCCTGATGAATCCGCCCCATCTTACCGCAATCGCCGCTTCGCGCACCGGTCCTTGCACAGGCCGCGGTTTCAGCGCGGTTTCGTCGCCGGTCCAGGGGCGCGCCGGGCCTGTTCGGCGCGGCGGCGCGCGAAGACCTCGGCGAGGTAGTCGAGGAACACGCGGATCTTCGCGGGCACATGGGTCCGGTGGACGTAAACCGCGAGAATCGGCTGATCTACCGTCTCGTAGTCCGGCAGCAGCCGCACCAGCCGCCCTTCGGCCAGATCCTCGGCGACGAAGTAGTCCGTGCCGAGCCAGAGGCCATAGCCGGCCAGCGCGGCGTTGCGCGCCGCGATCGGGCTGTTCAGGACGAAATCGTCCGGCGCGCTGTATTCAACCGTCTCGCCGCCGTGCCTGAGGTGATTGACCCGCCCCCAGGTGCCCGTCACCTGCTTGACCACCCGGTGCCCGGCCAGATCGTCGAGCGACTGCGGCGCGCCGTGGCGGGCGATGTAATCCGGCGTCGCGACGAAGATCAGCTTCTGCGCGAAGATCCGGCGCGCCACCAGCGACGAGTCCACGCCCCCCTTGCCGGTCCCGACCCGGATCGCGACATCGACATGCTCATGCACGAGATCGACGAGGCGGTTGGAGATTTCGAGATCGACGCGCACCTGCGGATACATGTCGAGAAAACGCGGGATCGCCGGGGCGAGCAGCATGTTGCCGAACCCGTTGACGCAGCTCACCCGAAGCTGGCCGCGCGGCTGGCCGTGCTGCGCCCGCGTCTCCTCGCGCAAAGCCGCGATCTCCTCGACGATGGTGGAGCTGCGGCGCAGGAACCGCTCGCCCGCCTCGGTGAGCGCAATCTGCCGCGTCGTCCGGTTGAAGAGCCGCACGCCGAGATCGGTTTCGAGTTCCGACACGATGCGGCTGACCGAGGGCGGCGAGAGGTGAAGCGCCTCGGCCGCCGCCGCGAAGCTGCCGCGATGGGCGATCTCGCCCACCAGGTTCATGGCCAGAAGCATGTCCATGGCCGGATTATTATTCCACATGCCGGAATAGTAAATGACGCATTGGACGTATTATGCCGATCAGAAAATCAACCTATCCTTCCTGCATCGAGTTTCACAGAGCCGAGCGAAGGATGGAAAGATGTTCGAATACGACACCAGCCACCTGGCCACCAGCCACAGGACCGCAGCCGCGCAACTGCGCCACGGCATCGCCCGCAAGGACTACCGGGATCGGAAGGCCGAACGGGTGCTGCGCGAGGACGCGCTGCGCCGCGAGGCAGGGATGGCGCGCCTTGCCGGCATGATCGCCGCGGGTCTTGCCCGCGCGTTCGGGTCGCTCGCCAGGACATCCGGAGACCCGGCCAGGACCGGGCGTCGCGGCTAGGCCCCCCCCGCGACCCAAACCGAAACGGCGGCCTAGCGGGCCGCCGTTCGTTCGCAGGGAGTATGCGCGGATGGCCTGTAAGCCGGATTCTGTCCAAGGGGCGGACCCCTCTGGATGACCATTCCTCTCGCCCCGCCGTTACCGGCGGGGTCAAGCTGCCAACCCGGGCCTCTCGGGCTGAAGCGTCCCTGCGGCCAGTATCCTTTCGGACTTGTCCCGCGCGAGGCCCCTATTTGGCATTGCTCCCGGTGGGGCTTGCCGTGCCGTTCCTGTTGCCAGGCCCGCGGTGGGCTCTTACCCCACCGTTTCACCCTTGCCCCGGCAGACCGGGGCGGTTTCTTCTCTGTGGCGCTTTCCCTCGGGTTTCCCCGGCCGGGCGTTACCCGGCACCGTTGCTTCATGGAGTCCGGACTTTCCTCGCGCGCCCGAGAGCGCCCGCGGTCATCCGGCCATCCGCGCGAGGTTCAGTTAGGCGCCGAAGCGGCCGCCGTCAACGGGGAAGCGATGCGCGAGGTCCTGCGCATGCGCCCGGTCGGCCGCATCTTCAGGCCCCGCGGCCCAGGGGCGGAACCGCAGCCGGAACGCCGCGAGCAGCGCATCGGCCGCCGCCTCGGGATAGCCGAAGGCGCGGGCCGAGGCGACGAAATCGGCCTCCGGATCGCCCGCCTCGGTCGGCCAGACCGACAGCCCCGCCCGCGCCAGCCGGCGCCAGTCGAAACGGGGGCCGGGGTCGCGCTTGCGCGCGGGCGCCATGTCGGAATGCGCGATGACCCGCTCGGGCGGGATCGCCCAGCGCGCCATGATGCCCGAGAGAACCCCTTCGAGCGCCGCCATCTGCGGCTCGGGGAACGGCGCGTCGCCGGTATTGGCGAGTTCGATGCCGATCGAGTGCGAGTTGACGTCGGCGATCCCGCCCCAGCCCCCTGCCCCGGCATGCCAGGCCCGCGCGTCCTCCGGCACCAGCGCCTCGACCGCGCCGCGTTCCGACAAGAGGTAATGCGCCGAGACCTCGGCCGCCGGATCGCAAAGCCGCGCCCGCGCCTCGGCGCAGGTCGGCATCGCCGTGTAATGGATCACGATCAGGCTCGGGCGGGCACCGTCACGCCGGGCGCCGTGATTGGGCGAGGCGGACGCCGCCGCCACGCCTCAGCCGCGCGCCTTCTGGAACGGCGTCGGATCCCAGAAGCAGGCGAAGCCGTCGCCATCGGGATCGAGATTCTTCGGATCGCGCTGCGGCCCGCCGGATTTCAGGAACGCCTCCTGCGCCGCCTCCGGCGTCGCGAAGCGCGCGCAGGCCCGTTCGTGGTTGCTGAGCGCGATCGAGGAGCGCCGGTAGATCGATTCCCCGAGCCGGTTCGGCGCCTTCAGCGCGTATTCGATGATCGCCGCGCGGTTGCCGGCATCGGCGCGATCCGGCAGTTCGGTGGGCTGGATCTGCTGGTACTGCGCCCGGTTCTCGGCGATGCGCTGCTTGTCGGATTCGATCGATTCGCGCGACGAGACGGCGGAGAAGTCCTGCTCGTCCGAGATGCCTTCGTTGACCGGCGGAGCGACCGGCGGAACCGTCGCGGACAGGGGGTCGGCGAGCTGCGGCATGGTCGCGGACGCGGCGGCGTAGGGCTGCGGCACCACGGGGGCGGGCTGCGTCTGGGCGAGGACAGCCGCGCCGCTGACGCCGGCCTGGGCAAGCTCGGCCGCCGTCGGCGCGCCGGTTCCCGCGGCGGAGGGGAAGGGAACGACCGGGTTCTGCACCGGCCCCTGCACGGTCTGCACCGGCTGCGCCCCGGCCCTCCGCGCCTCGGCCTCGTAGGCCATGCGGCGCTGGTAGTCGCCGTAGTTCTCGAAGCCCACACCGCCGACGCGGTCTTGCGGCTCCGGCGGCACGCAGGCCGCGACGAGCAACAGCGACAGGCAAGGCAAAAGCACACGCATTCCGAAATCCCCGATCCTTCTAGACCGCGCCAATTACCACCATTTCGCGGGCTTGGAAACAAATCCCGCGGCGCGTTCCAGAACATAGGCGTGATTCAGCAGATCGCCCTCTTCCCAGGGCCGTCCGATGAGTTGAAGCCCCAAGGGCAGCCCCTGCTTGTCGAGCCCGGTGGGCACCGCGACACCCGGCAGCCCGGCGAGGTTCACCGTCACCGTGAACACATCGTTGAGATACATCGCGATCGGATCGGCCTCGGCCATCTCGCCGAGCCCGAAGGCCGCCGACGGCGTCGCCGGGGTCAGGATCGCGTCGATCCCGTCGGCGAAGACCGTCTCGAAGTCGCGCTTGATCAGCGCGCGGACCTTGCGGGCGCGGTTGTAATAGGCGTCGTAGAACCCGGCCGAGAGCACATAGGTCCCGATCATCACCCGGCGCTGCACCTCGTGGCCGAAGCCTTCGGCGCGGGTCTTCTCGTACATCTCGGTGATGCCGTCGCCCTGCGAGAGCTTGGCGCGGTGGCCGTAGCGCACTCCGTCGTAGCGCGCGAGGTTCGAGGAGGCCTCGGCCGGGGCCACGACGTAATAGGCCGGCAGCGCGTATTTCGTGTGCGGCAGCGAGATGTCGACGATCTCGGCGCCGGCGTCCTTGAGCATCTCCGCGCCCTTCTGCCAGAGCGCCTCGATCTCCTCGGGCATCCCGTCCATGCGGTATTCGCGCGGGATGCCGATCTTCTTGCCGCGGATGTCGCCGGTGAGCGCCGCCTCGAAATCCGGCACCGGAATGTCGGCCGAGGTGGAATCCTTCGGGTCATGGCCGCACATGGCCTGCAGCATGATCGCCGAGTCGCGCACGTCCTTGGTCATCGGCCCGGCCTGGTCCAAGGACGAGGCGAAGGCCACGATCCCCCAGCGCGAGCAGCGCCCGTAGGTCGGCTTGATGCCGGTGGTGCCGGTGAAGGCCGCGGGCTGGCGGATCGAGCCGCCGGTATCGGTGCCGGTGGCGCCGAGGCAGAGGTCGGCCGCCACAGCCGAAGCCGAGCCGCCCGAGGAGCCGCCCGGCGTGAGCGGCGCGTCGTCGTTGCC
>JBFKMA010000096.1:0-8115 GCA_041630175.1 Albidovulum sp. | reverse complement strand
TCACGGTGCAGTCGAAGACCGCTTCCTTGCCGGCGAGGTGCTTGGCGCCGTATTCCGCCGGGAAGGAGACCTTCACCGCGACCTCGTCACCGACCTTGGCGCCCACGAGTTGGTCCTCGAAGCCCGGGATGAACGAACCCGAGCCGAGCTCGAGCGGATAATCCTCGCCCGCACCGCCCTCGAAAGCCTCGCCGTCGATCTTGCCGACGAAGTCGATCACGACCTGGTCGCCATCCTTGGCCTTGGTGCCCTTCTTGCGGTCCTCGAAGTTCTTCGCCGACTTCGCGAGGTTCTCGAGCGCCTCCTGGACGGCCTTGTCGTCCGCCTTCACCACGAGCTTCTCGAGCTTCAGCTTCGCGACGTCGACTTCCGGGATCTCCGGAAGCGCCTCGTAGGACATCTCGACGATCACGTCATCGCCTTCCTTCCAGGTCTCGCCGCCCTGCATCTCGACCTTGGGCTGGAGCGCCGGACGGTCGCCGGTCTTCTCGAAATGATCCTTCATCGCGCCGTCGATCGCGTCCTGCATCGCGTCGCCGAGGATGCGCTGGCCGAACTGCTTCTTCAGCAGCGCCATCGGCACCTTGCCCTTGCGGAAGCCCTTCAGCTCGACTTCCGGCTGCGCCTCGACGAGCTTTTCGTTCACTTTCGCGTCCAAATCGGCGGCCGGCACGGTGATCGTGTAGCTGCGCTTCAGACCGTCTTTCAGGGTCTCGGTGACCTGCATTCCTTCGTCCTTTTCCATGGTGCGGGTGGAGGGACTTGAACCCCCACGCCTTGCGGCGCCAGAACCTAAATCTGGTGCGTCTGCCAGTTTCGCCACACCCGCAATGCCCAAGAAGCGGCCCTGGCGGGACCGCTCCCGAAATCGGCGCCCTTCTAACAAGACTCACACGGCGATGCGAGCGGAAAAAGCGCCCCAGAAACGGCCCGCGCTCAGCGCAATCTTGACATAATGCGGGATAACGCTAGGTGCAGGATTCAAGGACGGAGAATCCGATGTCACACGAGGCGAACGAGCATGCGGCCGGCAAGCCGGCCGAAACGCAGGACGCAGCGGTCCGCGGCATCCCGGCGGGAACCGTTATCCTGACGCTCGACGGGGCGCTGCCAGTGGACTTCCTCTCGCCCGGCGACCGGATCATCACCCGCGAGGGAATGCAGGTGCTGCGTGCGGTCGACATCCACCGCTATTCGGGTCCCGCGATCCGCGTGGCGGCCGGCGCGCTTGGCAATCGGCAGCCCGAACAGGACCTCGACCTGCCGGACACGACGACGATCCTGCTTCGCGACCAAAGGGCCGAGGCGCTCTGCGGCACGCCGCAGGCGCTGGTGCCGATCGCGCGCATCGCCGACGGCACGTCGATCGTGCCGATTCACGCCCTCTCGATGCGGCTCTACGAATTGCGATTCGATACGCCGCAGGTGGTCTATGCCGAAGGCCTGGAACTGGCCTGCGAGGCGGTCGCCGCAGACGTGAAGATGGCCGCGGAGTGATCCTGCCGCTGGCGGCGGATGCCTCCGGCGGGGATATTTTCGGCAAGGTGAGTACGCCGTCGTTCAGAGCCCCAGGTCGCGGAACACCGCCGGAAGCTGTTCCGGCAGATCCTCGGCGATGAGGCCCGGCCCGAACTTCCGCGCGCATTCGACATGGAGCCAGGCCGCCGTCTCGGCCGCCTGCATCGGCGCGAAGCCGCGCGCGAGAAGCCCGGCGATGAAGCCCGCCAGCACGTCGCCCGACCCCGCCGTGGCGAGCCAGGGCGCGGCGCGCTCGTAATGCGCCGAGTTGATCGAGCAGCGCCCCGAGGGATCGGCAATCACCGTGTCCGGCCCCTTGTAGAGCACCACGCAGCCCGCCCGGCTGGCCGCTTCGCGGGTCGCGTCGACCTTGGAATAGGCCGGGCCCTTGGTGGCCGGCGCGGCGAGCTTGTCGGCGATATCGGGAAAGAGCCGCGCGAACTCCCCGGAATGCGGGGTGAGAACGCAGTTTTCATGCAAGGCGCCGAACAGCGCCTCGTCTTTCGAGATCAGCGTGAGCGCGTCGGCGTCAAGCACCGTCGTCCGTTTCGCGGCAAGTGTAACCGCGATGAGCGCCGCCTCCCGCTCCCCGGTCCCGAGCCCCGGCCCGAGGCCGAGCGCGTTGATGCGCTTGTCCTCCAGCACGTTCCCGAGCGCTTCGGCGTCCGCGACAGGCTTCAGCATCACCGCATCGAGCCGCGCAGCATTCTCCGCCAGCGCCGCGGGCGGAGAGCCCACGGTGACGAGCCCCGCCCCGATCCGCAGCGCCCCCCGCGCGGCGAGGCGGGCGGCACCGCCCTTGGCCGGACCGCCGGAGAGGATCAGGGCGTGGCCGTGGGTGTATTTGTGACCGGTGTATTTCTGCGGATTGACGACAGCACATTCGTCCATCAAGCGGACCGCGCCGCCATCGCTACGCAGCCCGATATCGCGGACGCACACCTTTCCGCAATGATACGGCCCGTCATCCAAAACATGGCCAAGTTTTCTTGCATGAAACGTCACTGTTAAGTCGGCCGCAGCGGCCTCAGCCGCAGTTCGCTCAGGCATTCCCCTGAAATCCGCCTCACGCAGGCCGCGACCGCTGTCACTGCAGATACCACTCGGGATATCTATGGCCACATATGCAGCTCCAATCCGGTTGCCAGGCCACAGCGATTGACGCTCTTCAACGGTGTCAAGGAAAGTCAGGCCCAACTCACCAGCGGGACGTGAGAGACCGGTTCCGAAAAGTGCGTCAACGACAACATTCGGATCCCGCGTCGACGCCTCGAAGTCCGAAGTAAGCCGGTTCACCTCCCCCATCGCCCGCCAACGCTCATAATTCACCTTCGCATCCGGCGGCAGCTTCTCAGGGTCGCCGTAGAGGAACACCTCGACCTCCCAGCCCCATTCCTTCAGCAGCCGCGCCACCACGAAGCCGTCGCCGCCATTGTTGCCCGGCCCGCAGAGCACCACCGCCCGATGCGAGGTCGCCCGCAACTCCGGCCATTCCTCGAAGATCGCCTCGACCACGCCGCGCCCGGCGCGTTCCATCAGTTCCAGCCCGGTGACCTCGCCGCTCTCGATCGCGGCCCGTTCGATGGCCCGCATCTGCGCGGCGGTAAGAAGCTCGGTCATGGCTTACGGCTCCGATATTCACAAACTGCCCGGCTTCCGGGCGAAACGCACAAATTTCAGGCAGACGCGACGGAATCCCGAACGTACCCGCCCCGACCGAAGCCTAGCCAATTGTGCCCGGCAAACGAAAGTGGTGACAGGGGCCGGACTGCGGAAATCGCGCCCGAGGGAGTCGCCCATGAAGAAGATCGAAGCCATCATCAAGCCCTTCAAGCTCGACGAGGTGAAGGAGGCGCTTCAGGACGTGGGCGTGCAGGGCCTGAGCGTGATCGAGGTGAAGGGCTTCGGCCGCCAGAAGGGCCATACCGAGCTTTACCGCGGCGCCGAATATGTCGTGGACTTCCTGCCCAAGGTGAAGATCGAGGTCGTGCTCTCCGACGACATGGTCGAACCCGCGATCGAGGCGATCATCTCGGCCGCCCGCACCGACAAGATCGGCGACGGCAAGATCTTCGTCAGCCCCGTCGAGCAGGTCATCCGCATCCGCACCGGCGAGACCGGCGAGGACGCGATCTAACCGGCGGGCCCGCCCGCCAGAACCGGAACACCGCGGGGTCCGCCCGCATCCCGAAATCTCCAATCAGAAGGACAGAGAGATGAGCGCCAAGGACGTTCTCAAGCTGATCAAGGACGAGGAGGTCGAATATGTCGACGTCCGCTTCACCGATCCCAAGGGCAAGCTCCAGCACGTGACGCTGATCGTCGACATCATCGACGAGGACTTCTTCGAGGAAGGCTTCATGTTCGACGGCTCGTCGATCGCCGGCTGGAAGTCGATCGACCAGTCCGACATGAAGCTCATCCCGGACACGTCGTCGATCTATATCGACCCGTTCTACGCCGAGAAGACGCTCTGCATCCACTGCAACGTCGTCGAGCCCGACACCGGCGAGCCCTACAGCCGCGACCCGCGCGGCACCGCGTCGAAGGCCGAGGCCTACCTCAAGTCCACCGGCATCGGCGACACCGCCTATTTCGGCCCCGAGGCCGAGTTCTTCATCTTCGACGACGTTCGCTATTCGGTCACGCCGCAGAAGGTGGCCTACCAGATCGACTCCTCCGACGCGGCCTGGAACACCGACACCGAATACGAGATGGGCAACCAGGCGCACCGCTCGCTGCACAAGGGCGGCTACTTCCCGGTCAACCCGGTCGACGCCTCCCAGGACCTGCGCGGCGAGATGCTCTCGACCATGAAGCGCATGGGCATGAAGGTCGACAAGCACCACCACGAGGTGGCGACCGCCCAGCACGAGCTCGGGCTGATTTTCGGCGGCCTCGTCGAGCAGGCCGACAACATCCAGAAGTACAAGTACGTGATCCACAACGTGGCCCACGCCTACGGCAAGTCGGTGACCTTCATGCCGAAGCCGATGAAGGGCGACAACGGCTCGGGCATGCACGTCAACATGTCGATCTGGAAGGACGGCAAGCCGCTCTTCGCCGGCGACAAGTATGCCGACCTGAGCCAGGAGGCGCTGTGGTTCATCGGCGGCATCCTCAAGCACGCCAAGACGCTGAACGCCTTCACCAACCCGGCGACGAACTCCTACAAGCGCCTGATCCCCGGCTTCGAAGCCCCGGTCCTGCGCGCCTACTCGGCCCGCAACCGCTCGGGCTGCGTGCGGATCCCGTGGACCGAAAGCCCGAAGGCCAAGCGCGTCGAGGCCCGCTTCCCCGATCCGGCGGCGAACCCCTACCTCGCGTTCGCGGCGCTCCTGATGGCCGGCCTCGACGGCATCAGGAACAAGATCGATCCGGGCCCGGCCTCGGACAAGGACCTCTACGACCTGCCGCCGGAGGAACTGGCCGGCATCCCGACCGTCTGCGGCAGCTTGCGCGAGGCGCTGGAGGCCCTCGAAGCCGATCACGCCTTCCTGCTCGCGGGCGACGTGTTCACGAAGGACCAGATCGACGGCTACCTGGCGCTGAAGTGGGAAGAGGTCTACGCCTACGAACACACGCCGCACCCGATCGAATACCAGATGTACTACAGCTGCTGACCGATCGGTCACGCAGACCGAAAGGGCCCCCTCGCGGGGCCCTTTCTCTTGCTAGATACGTCGCACGGTCAGGCGTGTGCGCCCGCTTTCGCGCCGATGTGGATGTGGGACTTGCCTTCCGCGACATTCGGTGCGGCCGCGCCGATATGCGCGGCGTTGGTCTTCAGCCACTCCTTCGCCACGGCGAGGCTCTTGTCCGTCCCCGCCTTGTCCTTGCAGACCGTAACGGTGAAGCACCCGTCCTTGGTCTCGACCAGATCGTAGCTGACGAGACCGGGCACCTCCGAGATGAGCTTTTCAATCTCACTCCTGCGCGAAATCAGCAACTTCGTCAGCTCATCCGCGCCCTTGCCGGTATAGCTGCGCGTCATAACATGCATCGTCAAGGCCCCCTCTTTGAGCGCTTGTGGAACGATCGTCTCGGGGCACTCCGTTCGCGCCCGGAGGCGACAGCGCGAGGATAGCGAAACGGGATCGATTCTGACATCGCGGCGCACGGAGTGTGCGCCTTTCGGCCAATTTCGGCGCATGGAGAACGGGCACCGCGCCGACGCTGGGCACAGCCGTGCGACAACTCTGACGATCCATTTCCGGAGCGACCCGGGGCTTGCCGGGACCGGAACGGAGCTCGATTAGAAAGGGCGCTCGTCGCGGGGGCCTTTTCGTTGCGGCCTCCTGCCGACGGGATGCCGGCGGCACGACATTCCGGACCGAGCCGCGCCGCCGGATCGCGTGCAGTTCAGACGAGAAGCCGCGAATAGAGCAGGATGCCGGCGCCGACCAGCGCCCGCTCCGCCGGCCGCCAGAGCGCGTTGAAGGCGAAGGGGTCGAGCCGCGCCGCCCCGGCGATCGCGGCGAGGCTGCGGCGTCCGTCGATCGCGGCCAGCAGCGGCGCGGCCTCCTTTGCGACCGGGATCCGGCTTTTCTCGACGCCGCGCGTCAGCGTGACCTCGCCCGCCCGCGCCACCTGCCGCGCGAGGTCGGTGCCGGCCACGCCCTTGAGATGCGGCACCGCATCCGTCGCCTTGCCGGGGACCGGCACCGCCCGCCCCTTCGGCACGGCATAGACGACATGGGTCTTGATCGTGCCGTCGAGCTTCTCGGCCAGCGCCATCCGCTCCACCAGCCCCAGCCCTTCGGGCAAATCCACGCCCTCGGGCAGGAACCGCGCCGGATCGTAGAGCACCGCCTGCGGCGAGCCCGCGAAGCCGAGCCCCGCCGCATCGAGTGCCGCGAGGAGTTCGTCGATGGCGAAGGGCCGGTCCTGCGAATGCAGCAGGAGGTCGTAGAAGCCCGCATCGCCCTGTTCGTGATCGACGAGATGCGGGTTGCGGCGGAACGGATGGCCCTCGGAGAGTTTCCCATAGACCGCGCGCGCCGCCTTCAGCCGCGCCTCCGGCACCATGTCGCGGGTGATCAGGCCGAACGCCTCCTGCAACGGGTAGACGCCCGACCGGCCGAGGGGCGCATAGACCATGACCCCCATGCCGCCGTCCGGCTCCAGCGCCGCGGCGAGGGCGTCGAACCCCGCCTGCGGCTCGGCCAGGTGATGCAGCACGCCGCAGCAGTCGATATAGTCGAAGCGCCCGTAATCGGCCGCGTCGAGGAGGCTTCCCGTCTCGAAGCGGATGCCGCCAAGGCCGCGCACCTTGGCCCGCGCCTCGGCGATCTTGCGCGACCCGCGCGAGAGGTCGAGATAGGTGATCTCATAGGCCCGCTTCGCCGCCGTCAACACCGTCGCCATCTGGATCAGCGCATCCCCCGTGCCGCCGCCGGCGACGAGCGCGCGGAACGGCCGCGACCAGTCCCGCGCGCCGCCGAAGAGGAAGTGGTCGATCTCCACCGGATGCGAGGGCGATCCGGTGATCAGGCGCTTGCGTTCGTCGGCGGGATCGCGTTCGGGATAGGGATAGGCCTCGTATTGTTCGTTTACCCGGTCCAACTCGGCCTCCCTTCGCCACGCAGGCCTCCTCCTAGCAAGGACCGGCATCCGAGGCAAAGCCGGAAACGGAGCATTTTCGCGTCGCAATCGGAAAGGACGCGCGCCGCGGGCGCTTCCATGCTCATGCGCGGAAACCTAGGGGTAAGGCCATGAAAGACCACTATCGCGACATCCGCAAGATCGACCCGGGCAAAGGCGCGCGGCTCGCGGACGGCACGCCGAACGACAACGACCGGGTGGAGATCGGGCCGACGCAGCTCGCCTTCCGGGAATGGGAGGCGGCGGGGCTCACGCTGCCCAACCTCGAGCGGATGCGTGAGCACCGCTGGAAGCGGCTGACCCAGGCCATCGTCGATCGCGGCTGGGGCGGCTTGTTGATGTTCGACCCCCTGAACATTCGCTACGCGACCGATTCGACCAACATGCAGCTCTGGAACACGCACAATCCGTTCCGCGCGCTTCTGCTCTGCGCCGACGGCTACATGGTGATCTGGGACTACAAGCAGTCGCCGTTCCTTTCGACGTTCAACCCGCTGGTCCGCGAACAGCGCTCGGGGGCGGATTTCTTCTACTTCGACCGCGGCGACAAGGCCGGCGACGCCGCCCGCCGCTTCTCCGCCGAGGTGAAGGACCTGATCGCGACGCATGGTGGCGGCAATAACCGTCTCGGCGTCGACAAGATCATGCTGCACGGGCTCCGCGCGCTCGAATCCCAAGGCTTCGAGATCATGGAGGGCGAGGAGGCGACCGAGAAGACCCGCGCCGTCAAGGGCATCGACGAGATCCTCGCCATGCGCTGCGCCCATGACGCCTGCGAAAAGGCCGTGGCCGAGATGGAGCGCGCCTGCCGCGCGGGCGTGCCCGGCGGCAAGATGAGCGAGGACGACGTCTGGGCGGTGCTGCACGCCGAGAACATCAAGCGCGGCGGCGAATGGATCGAGACGCGGCTTCTGGCGTCGGGTCCCCGCACTAATCCGTGGTTCCAGGAATGCGGGCCGCGCCTCATCCAGCCCAACGAGATCGTCGCCTTCG
>JBFKMA010000095.1:0-8141 GCA_041630175.1 Albidovulum sp. | reverse complement strand
GTGACGATATGAGTCTTCGGCGGCGTCGTGGTCAGCTCCGCGTTGCCCTCGTTCGTGACCGTGACGACCGAGCCGGTCTCGGCGATCAGGAAATTGGCGCCCGAGATCGAGACATCGGCGGCAAGGAATTTCGGCCGCAACTCGCGGCGCGCGCTTTCGACGAGCGAAGGGATTTCGTCGTCGTCCGTTGGCGCGCGGTGTTTCTGGCGGAAGAGCTCGGCCACCTGCTCGTGGGTCTTGTGCATCGCCGGCATGACGATATGCGAGGGCGGATCGCCGGCGAGCTGGATGATATGCTCGGCCAGATCGGTCTCGATCCGCTCGATCCCGGCGCGGGCCAGCGCCTCGCCGATGCCGATCTCCTCGCCGAGCATAGACTTGACCCGCGTCGCGGTCCGCGCCCCTTCGGCCTTGCAGATATCGACGACGATATCGGTCGCCTCGTCCGGCGTGCTGGCCCAGTGGACGACGGCGCCGGCGGCGGTGGCGTTGCGCTCGAACATCTCCAGGTAATGGCCGAGATTGTCGAGCGTGTGGTCCTTGATCCGCTTCGCGGCCGCGCGGGCGGCGGCATATTCCTTGAAATCGGCGATCACCTGGGCGCGGCGCGACTGCAGGAGAGAGGTGGTCCGGTTCAGCGCGACCTTCAGCGTCGGATCGGCCAGCGCCCGTTCGACATGCGCCTTGAAGAGATGCGAGGTCTGCTTCACCGTTCGGCCTCCGGCTCGCAAATCGCGGGACCGTCGGCCATGCCGGCCAGAACCTCGATCGTGTGGAACACCCGCACGGCGGAGCCGTTGCGGCTCAGCTTGCCGGCCATGTTCATCAGGCAGCCCATGTCGCCGCCGAGAAGCGTCCCAGCGCCGGTCGCCGCGATCTTCGCCGCCTTGTCGCTGACGATGGCGTTCGACAGATCGGGGTATTTCACGCAGAACGTGCCGCCGAAGCCGCAGCATTCGTTGTTCCCGGTCAGGGGCGTCAGCTTCAACCCATCCACCGCCGCCAGGAGCGCGCGCGGCTGGTCGTGCACGCCGAGATCGCGCAGGCCCGAGCAGCTGTCGTGATAGGTGGCGGTGCCCTCGTAGGCCACGCCCTCGGGGCGGTATCCCATGACGTCGGTCAGGAAGCTCAGGATTTCCCAGGTCTTCTCCGACAGCGCCCGCTGGCGCGGCGCCCAGGCCGGGTCGTCGGCGAAGAGCTCCGCGTAGTGCCGCCGGATCATCGCCGCGCAGGAGCCCGACGGCGCGACGACATAGTCATAGGGCTCGAAGGCCGCGATCACCTGACGGGCCAGCGCCCGCGTGGTCGCGTCGTCGCCGCTGTTGTAGGCCGGTTGGCCGCAGCAGGTCTGGGCCGCCGGCACTTCGACCTCGCAGCCCGCCGCTTCCAGCACCTTGAGGCTTGCGAAGCCGATATTCGGGCGCATGGCATCGACGATGCAGGTCGCGAAGAAACCGACCTTCGGCGGCTTGCCGGATGGATGGGTCATGGCTGGCTCCCTTCGCTCTCGCCTGACCTGCGGTCAGGCATAGTTCTTGCGGCGCGACATCTTGCCGATGCCGGGGTTCAGAGAATTGGTCGGATCGGCCGACTTGTAGAACGCGGCGAGGTCCGGCTTGGCGGCATAGAGATGGCCGACATTGTGCTCGGCCGGATATTCGGCCCCGCGCCGGTCGAGCCGCTCCAGCATCCGCGCCTTCACCGCGGCCGCGTCCGCGCCGGGGCGCAGGATGTAGTCCTGATGGAAGACGTGGCACATGAAATGCCCGTAGTAGAGCTTGTGGACGAGGTCGTCGGAGATCTCCGGCGGCAGGGTCTCCAGCCAGTCGGTCTCGTTGCGCTTCAACGCGATGTCGAGCGCGAGGATCTCGCCGACGTCTCGGGCATGGACCGCCTGGTAGCGGATCGCCGCCCCGGCGGCGGCGAAGCGGTGCAGGCCGGCGATCTTGCCCTCGCGCGGGCTGCAGGCGAACCAGTCGCCGTCGCGGCCGTCGAAGAACCCGGACAGGAGCGCGCGGGCCTCGTCGATGCCGCCGTCGCGCATCTTCAGGATCAGGTGGTGTTCGAACCGGTCGCGGAACGCCATCATCCGCGCCGGCAGGATCCGCGGCGCGAGCCGGCTCAGCGCCTGCATGAAGCGGTCGGTGAAACCGCGAAGCCCCGGGATCTTGTTCAGCCGCGCGTCGATGGCGCCCTTCAATGCGAAGAAGGTCGGCAGCCGGTCGGTTCCGAGCCAGTCGATCATCATCACCGTGTCCTTGCCGTAGCGTTCGGCAATATCGAATATCTCGCGGTGCATGTATTCGGCCGAGACCGGCAAGGTGGCGAAACTCCCGAGGATCTCGCGGCGCAGGGCGGTCAGGTCGCCGGGGTCGTTGGTGCCGATGTAGAACACCTGCTCGGCGCCGGGTGCCGGATAGGTGTCGAGCCGCACCGCGAAGACCGCGAGCTTTCCGGCGCAACCCGCAGCCTCGTGCAGTCGCCGCCGGTCGGCGTTGAAGCGCGCCGGCGTGTCGGCGGCGACGTCGCGGACACGCTCGACATAGTCGGTGTCCGAGGCCTTGCGGTTGGTCTCCACCAGATCCGCCTCGCTGAAATCCCCCGCCTCCACGCGGCGCAGGATCTCCTCGGGCGCGTCACCCAGGCGGATGCCGAGATGGTTGACGAGCTCCAGCGCCCCGTCCTCGCCGATCCGCGCAAAGAGCGCCAGCTCGGTATAGGACGGCCCGCGTTCCACAAGCGAGCCGCCGGAATTGTTGCACACCCCGCCGATCACCGAGGCGCCGATGCAGGACGATCCGATCACCGAATGCGGCTGGCGCCGCAGGGGCGCCAGCAGCCTTTCCAGCGCGAAGAGCGTCGCGCCCGGCAGGCAGACGACCTGGCGGCCGCCTTCGAGGCTGACGATCCCGTCCATCCGCCGCGTGTTGATCAGCACGACGTCGCGGTCGTAGCTCCCCTTCGGGGTCGAGCCCTCGGTCAGCCCGGTATTCGCGGCCTGCAGGATGACGATCTTGTCGGCCGCGACGCAGGCCTGAAGCACCCGCCACTGCTCGATCAGCGATCCGGGCCGGACGACGCAGAGCGCCTCGCCCTCGCCCGAGCGGAACCCCTTGCGGAACCGCTCGGTGCGTTTCGCCCCGGTCAGCAGGTGGCGCGGGCCGACGATGGCGCGCAGCCGGTTCAGCAATTCGCCATTCGTCATCGCCGCGCCTCCCTCAATATGCGATCGCGGGCAGCCAGGTCGCCAGCCAGGGCATCAGGAACACCAGCATCAGCCCGGTCAGTTGTAGCAGAACGAAGGGGATGATGCCCTTGTAGATGTCGGTCAGCCTGATCTCCGGCGGGCAGACCCCCTTGAGGTAGAAGAGCGCGAAGCCGACCGGCGGCGTCAGGAACGAAGTCTGCAGCGTCACCGCGACGAGGATCACGAACCAGACCAGCGCCGGCTCGTCGATCGCACCGAAGCCGGGAATGTCGAGGCCGAGCCCGTTCACGATCGGCCGCATCAGGGGCAGCACGATCAGCGTGATCTCGATCCAGTCGAGCACGAAGCCGAGAAGGAACACGATGAACAGGATGAACAGGATCGTGGCGCTCGGGCCGAAGCCGGTCGAGGACACCATCTCCTCGATCAGCGCATCGCCGCCCAGTTCGCGCAGCACGAAGCTGAACACCGTCGCGCCGACGAAGATCGCGAAGATGTAGGCGGTGGTGTTGAAGGTGGAGACGAGCACGTTGCGCAGCTTCGCGAAGGTCAGCTTGCGGTAGCCCACCGCGAGCAGCGTCGCGCCGAGCGCACCGACACCCGAGGCTTCGGTCGGCGTCGTGATGCCGGCGAAGATCGAGCCGAGCACCGCGAGGATCAGCCCCAGCGTCGGCAGCACCGCGATCAGCACCTCCTTCACCGCCTGCCAGTCGGGGCGCACGGCGCCCTCCGGCGTCGGGGCGACCTTGGGATCGAGCAGGGCGAGGACGAAGATGTAGACGAGGTAGAGCGCCCCGACGATCATCCCCGGAATGAGCGCCGCCATGAAGAGGTCGCCCACCGACAGCGCCATCTGGTCGGCCATGATCACCAGCATGATCGAGGGCGGAATGAGGATACCCAAAGTGCCCGAGGCCGCGACCACGCCGGTGGCGAGCGGCTTCGAATAGCGCTGCTGCATCATCGAGGGCAGCGACAGCACGCCGAGCAGCACGACCGAGGCGCCGATGATGCCGGTCGAGGCCGCGAGGATGATCCCGATCAGCGTCACCGTGATCGCAAGGCCGCCGCGGGTCTTGCCGAACAGCCGCTGCATCGCGCTCATCAGCCGCTCGGCCACGCCGGATTCGTCGAGCATCAGTCCCATGAAGATGAACATCGGCAGCGCCACCAGAACCGCGTTCGACATCGTCGAATAGACCCGGTTCACCACCGCGCCGAGCGTCAGGTAATCGAGCCCGGTCAGCGTGCTGTCGAGCCCGGTCCAGAGCATCAGGTCATTGTCGAACGCCCAAGCGATCGCGGTGAAGGCGACGCCGGTGCCGGCCAGCGTCCAGGCGACGGGGAAACCGGTGAAAAGGATGCCGATGAAGGCCATGAACATGGCGATGACCAGCTTTTCCTCGGTCGTCTCGACCAGGAGCGTGGCAGCGAAAGTCACCACCGCGAAGCCGATGAGCAGGCGCAGCACGGTCCGCAGGCCCTTGCCCTCGCGGTCCGAAGCCGGCCCGGTCAGGAGCCCGTGCACGTCATGGACGAGGCGGGCAAGTGCTGCGAGGCCGAGCAGCACGAAGCTGGCCGGGATCACCGCCTTGAAGGCCCAGCGATACGGCAGGCCGGTCGGGCTGCTCGACCGCTCGTCGACGCGCAGGCTCTCGGCGAAATAGTCGTAGCCCTGATCGATCATGAGATAGGCGAAGGGCGCGAGCAGGCAGAGAAGGCCGATCACCTCGACGATCCGCTGGCTCCTGCGGCTGAGCTGCATGTGCAAGAGATCGACCCGCACATGGGAGTCGGACACCAGCGCGTAGGACATGCCGATCATCGTCACGAGGCCGTAGAAATGCCACTGGATCTCGTCGAGCTTGGGAAAGTTCAGGTTCATCGTGTAGCGCATCGCGACCTGCGCCACGATTGCCGCCACCAGAAGCAGGTTCGCCCACATCACGACATGGCCGACCGCCTTGACGAACCGGTCGATGCCGACGGCAAGGGATTGACGGTCGCTGTCCTCGTGCTCGTTCAAGCCTTCGTAGATCTCGAGCGGATCCTGGGCGCTGTGCTGTTCGATCGCCATATCGGCCTCCTGACCCGGCCGCGGTCATCGCCGCAGCCACCGGGGGATGGGGAAAGTCGGGTGATGGGGAAAGCGAAGGCGGGGCGGCGCGATGGCGCCGCCCCGGCCCGGTCAGTTGCGCGGCAGGAAGGCGTTGTCCTTCCAGAGCGCATAGTCCGTGCGAAACGCGGTCATGTCGTCGAGGACCTTCGCGAAGAACGGATCCGCCGCCGCTTCCTCGGCCGCGACCTCGTCCCAGGTCTTCTTGAACGTGTCCAGCATCTCGGGCGACCACTTGCGGATCTGCACGCCGTTCTGCTCGACATTCTCCTTCATCACGGCGAACTGCGCCGCCTCGCCTTCGGCGAAGCTGTCGGCCATCGAGGCCTTGCAGGCATTGTCGATGATCGCGCGTTGCTGGTCGGTGGCCTCGTTCCAGACATCCTTGTTGATCAGGAGCTCGAAGATCGTTGCCTGCTGGTGCCAGCCGGGGAAGTAGTTGTAGTTCACGAGCTTGTAGAAGCCGAGCCGGGCGTCGATCGCCGGCATCGAGAACTCGGTCGCGTCGATGGCGCCCTTCTCCAGCGCCGGGAAGATCTCGCCGCCGGGCAGGAGCGAAGTCGCCACGCCGAGTTTCTGCATGACCTTGCCGCCGAGGCCGAAGAACCGCATCTTCAGGCCCTGGAGGTCCTCCGGGGAGTTGATCTCCTTGGCGAACCAGCCCGAAGTCTCGGGCGCGATGATGGCGCAGGGCACGACGTGGACGTTGAACCCGGCCTGGTCATACATCTCCTGATAGAGCGACAGCCCGTTGCCGTAGTAGAGCCAGGCCATGTACTCGCCCGCTTCCGGCCCGAACGGCACCGCCGAGAACAGCGCGGCCGAGGGGATCTTGCCCGCCCAGTAGCCCGCCGTGGCGTAGCCGGAATTGATCTTGCCGGTCGACACCGCGTCGAGAATCTCGAACGGATCGACGAGCTTGCCGGGCTCGTAGACCTTCATCTTGAGCGTGCCGCCCGACATCAGGTCGAGCTGCTCGGCGACGCGCGGGATCGGCGTGCCCAGCCCCGGCAGGGCCGAGGAAAAGGCGATCGGGGTCTTGAGCAGCAGCTTTTCCGCCGCCTGGGCCGCCGGTGCCGCCAGCAGCGTCGCGGCAACGGCCACGCTCGTGATCATGTTCTTCATGGGGTCCTCCTCTGGTGACGTCGAATTCGACTGCCGGTCGGGGTAGGCCACAAGACCGTGACAGCCGCGCTGACACAGAGGTTCATAAACTTTACCTCTTCTTCCTGTCAACGAAAACCGTGACCACTGGCGTCATGTAGCGTGCCGGAAACCCGACAACGGAGGCCAGACTCGCTTGAGGAAGACACAGATCCGGAACGGCAATGTTCCTATTTTTAATCACAATTTCAAATTGTTACATTGCGAGCGAAGATCACACCCGCGCATCGCCCCGAATGCTTCCCCTTGCAATCCGGCGAGGATCATTTAATTTACCATCATGGCAAATCGGGATGGCAGCATGAACCTGAGCGGAGCGATTTTCGAACCGATCGACCACTCTTCCGTCGCCGAGTCGGTCATCACCCAGATCGAAGAACTGATCCTCTCGGGCGTCCTGAAGGACGGCGACCGGCTGCCGTCCGAACGCGACCTCGCCGACCGGCTCGGCGTGTCGCGGCCCAAGGTGCGCGAGGCGTTGAAGCGGCTTGAGGAAAGCGGCCTCATCAATGTCCGTCATGGCGAGGGCACGTTCGTCTCCAAGCTGATCGGCTCGGCGATGTCGCCTGCGCTGATCGAGCTTTACGCCCGGCATTCCGGGGCCTTCCTCGACTACCTGGAATTCCGGGTGGTGCAGGAGGAATTCGCCGCCGGCCTCGCCGCCGAACGCGCGACGGCGGCGGACAAGGAAATCCTCACCGGGATCATCCGCGACATGACCGAGGCGCAGGCGGCCGGCGACAGCAAGGCCTCCGAGAAGGCCGATATCGCGTTCCATGCGGCCATCGTCGATGCCGCGCACAACACGCTGCTCATCCACACGATGTCGTCAATCTACGACCTGACAAGGCAGAACCTGTTCTACAACCGGGAATTCCTGCGCTCGATCGACGGCACCGGGGCGCAGTTGCACGAACAGCATGTCGCGATCTACAACGCGATCATCGACGGCCGGCCCGACGAGGCGCGGCAGGCGGCCAGCCGGCATATCGAGTTCGTCAAGCGCTCCTACATCACCCATCAAAGCCGGTCGCGGCGCGAGATGGTGTCGCGCCGGCGCAGGGCGATGCTGCTCGACGCCGCGGCGGCCGGGCAGGACTGATCCGCCGACCCGGCGCTTTCAGCACCCCTCGACGATCGTGATGCTCGCTTCGCAGGCGCCGTCGCGGCGGGCGCGGGCCGCGCGGTATTCCTCGGAGTCGTAACAGGCGTGGGCCGCTGCCGCGCTCTCGAACTCGATGACGACGTGGCGCTGCCACGCGGCACCCTCGAGCGTCGTGGCCTCCCCTCCCCGCGCGAGGAAACGCGCGCCGTATTTGCGGAACGCGTCCGGCGCGACCTCCTGGTAGCCGCGGTAGCGCTCGGGGTCGGTGACCGTGACATGCGCGATCCAGTAGGCCCTGGGCATGGCTCTCAATCCTCGCCGGTTTCGGCTGCCAGGAGCCGATGCGCGACCGCGGCGGCATCTTCGAGATGCGCCTCCACCGCCGCCCGCGCCGCCACCGGGTCGCCGGCGACGATCGCATCGCAGATCTGCTGCATGTGCGCCGGCCCCGACTGGCGCCGGTCGGCGGCCGACAGGGTCATGGCGCGCAGCCGGCTGATCCGGCCGTTCAGGCGCTGCACGATCTCCCAGGCGATGCTGTGGCCGGC
>JBFKMA010000094.1:0-8144 GCA_041630175.1 Albidovulum sp. | reverse complement strand
GCTGACCGCCTTGCCCGCCGAGACGCGCGCGGCGGTCCGGGCGATCGGCCTTTCCGGCCAGATGCACGGCGCGACGCTGCTCGACCGGGCCGACGACGTGCTCAGGCCCTGCATCCTTTGGAACGATACCCGCGCCCATGAAGAGGCCGCGCGCCTCGACGCCGATCCGCGGTTCCGCGCGGTCACCGGCAACATCGTGTTTCCGGGCTTCACCGCGCCGAAGCTGCTCTGGGTCAAGCGGCACGAGCCGGCCCTGTTCGCGAAGGTCGCGAGGGTCCTTTTGCCGAAGGACTACCTGCGGCTCTGGCTGACCGGCGAACATGTCGCCGAGATGTCCGATGCGGCCGGCACGAGCTGGCTCGACACCGGCCGGCGCGACTGGTCGGACGCGCTCCTCGCCGCGACCGATCTCGACCGCGGCGCGATGCCGCGGCTGGTCGAGGGCTGCGCGCCCTCCGGGGAGCTTCGCCCCGAGCTTGCCCAGCGCTTCGGCCTGCCGCACGGCGTGGTCGTCGCCGGCGGCGCGGGCGACAATGCCGCGGCCGGGATCGGCGCCGGGGTGGTGAAACCCGGGCAGGCCTTCGTCTCTCTTGGCACCTCGGGCGTGCTCTTCGCCGCCAATGACGGCTACCGCCCCGACCCGGAGACCGCCGTCCACACCTTCTGCCACGCGCTGCCCGGCAGATGGCACCAGATGGGCGTGATCCTCGCCGCCACCGATGCGCTGAACTGGTTTTGCCGTATCGCGGGGTCGGACGCGGCAGCGCTGACCGCGGGACTCGGGTCGCTCAGGGCGCCGGGCAAGACCCGCTTCCTGCCCTATCTCGGCGGCGAGCGGACGCCCCTCAACGACACCGCGATCCGCGGCGCCTTCGTCGGGCTGGACCACGGCACCGACCGCGACGCCGCGACCCGCGCGGTGCTTGAGGGCGTGAGTTTTGCACTCCGCGACTGCCGCGACGCGCTCGCAGCGACCGGCACGCGGATCGACCGGCTTCTCGCCGTCGGCGGCGGCTCGAAATCCGATTACTGGCTTTCCGCCATCGCCACCGCGCTCGGCACGCCGGTCTCGGTTCCGGTCGCGGGCGATTACGGCGCGGCCTTCGGCGCCGCGCGGCTCGCCATCATGGCCGCGACCGGCTCCGGCGCCGAGATCGCGACGCCGCCCGCAACCGCCCGGACCATCGAGCCGGTCACTGCACTCGCCGCCGCCTTCGACGCAGGCCATGCGCGCTACCGCGCCGCGGCCGCTGCCATCAGGGGACTGACATGACCGATTTCTTCAAGGGCATTCCCGCCATTCGCCACGAAGGTCCGGAAAGCACCAACGAGTTTGCCTTCCGCCACTACGACCCCGACGAGATCGTGCTCGGCAGGCGGCTCGAGGACCATCTGCGCTTCGCGGTCGCCTATTGGCATTCCTTCGCCTGGCCCGGCGGCGATCCCTTCGGTGGCCAGACGTTCGAGCGGCCCTGGTTCGGCAACACGATGGAGCTTGCGAAGCTCAAGGCCGATGCCGCCTTCGAGATGTTCGCGATCCTCGGCGTGCCGTTCTTCTGCTTCCACGACGCCGATGTCCGCCCCGAAGGCGGCAATTTCGCCGAATCCCTGCGGAATCTTGAAGAGATCACCGATTACCTCGCGGCGAAGATGGAAGGCGGGAAGACCCGCCTCCTTTGGGGTACCGCGAACCTGTTCTCGCATCGCCGCTTCATGGCGGGCGCCGCGACCAACCCGGACCCGGACGTCTTCGCCTATGCCGCGGCGACCGTGAAGGGCTGCATCGACGCGACCCATCGGCTCGGCGGCCAGAACTACGTCCTCTGGGGCGGGCGCGAGGGCTACGAGACGCTTCTCAATACCGACCTCGGGCGCGAGGCCGAACAGGCGGGCCGCTTCCTGCAGATGGTCGTCGAATACAAGCACAAGATCGGCTTCGATGGCGCGATCCTGATCGAGCCGAAGCCGCAGGAACCGTCGAAGCACCAATACGATTACGACGTCGCCACGGTCTACGGCTTCCTCAAGCGCTTCGGGCTCGAGGACGAGGTGAAGCTCAATATCGAGCAGGGCCACGCCATCCTCGCCGGCCATTCCTTCGAACATGAGATCGCGCTTGCCGCCTCGCTGGATCTCTTCGGCTCGATCGACATGAACCGCAACGACTACCAGTCGGGTTGGGACACCGACCAGTTCCCCGATTCCGTCCCCGAGATGGCGCGCGCCTATTACGAGGTCCTCCGCGCCGGCGGCTTCACCACCGGGGGCACGAATTTCGACGCGAAGCTCCGCCGCCAGTCGCTCGATCCCGAGGACCTGATCCTCGCCCATGCCGGGGCGATGGATGTCTGCGCCCGCGCGCTGAAGGCGGCCGCCGCGCTCGTCCAGGACGACGCGCTGGAGGCGGCGCGGCGCGCGCGCTATGCGGACTGGGACCTGCCGGAAAGCCGGGCGATGCTCGACAGCGGACTCGAGGAGATCGCCGAGCGGGTGCTGCGCGAGGGAATCGACCCCAAGCCGCGGTCCGGCCGGCAGGAACGGCTGGAGAATCTCTGGAACCGCTACGTCTGACCGGCGCGGGCGATCTCGGCTCATGACCGGTGGCCGGTTTCGGGTGACAGGCCATGTGTCTGAATTCAAAGACGTATTTGCCTGCGCGGCAGAGATTCTTGATGGTTTGTTAAGCTTAACCGAACGGTAACCATTCGCTCCCTAGGGTGAGGGCAAGACCGGGCTGGGGTGGCCCGGAGCAACCTGACCAGGGAGTTCGCCCGATGGCCGCCCCACTATTCGAGTTCCGTGACGACATCGTCGTCCGCGACCAGCCCGGCCTCTACGTCACCCACGGCAAGCGCGCACTGGATGTCGCGCTGGTGCTGTTCATGGTGCCTGTGGTGCTGCCGCTCCTCGGCCTGATCCTCGCGCTGACGGCGCTCTCGGGCGGGCGGCCTCTCTATGCGCAGCCTCGCGTCGGCCGCGATGGCGAGGTCTTTCGCTGCTGGAAGGTGCGGACCATGATCCCGGATGCCGATGCCGCGCTCGCCGCCATGCTCGACGCCGATCCGCGCCTCGCCGAGGAATGGAGCCGCACGCAGAAGCTCCGCCGCGATCCGCGCGTAACCCGGCTCGGTGTGCTTCTGCGGAGGACCAGCCTCGACGAGCTGCCGCAGCTCTGGAACGTGCTCGCGGGGTCGATGAGCCTCGTCGGGCCGCGGCCCTTCACGCCCGAGCAGCGGCGGATCTATCACGACGGGCGCGCGGATGCGGACTATTTTCGCATGCGGCCGGGGATCACCGGCCTCTGGCAGGTCAGCCGGCGCAACCGGGGCTGCTTCGCCGAACGTGTGGCCTATGACGCAGCATATTTCGACCGGCTGAGCCTCTGGACCGATGTCACGATCCTGATGCGCACCGTCGCCGTGATGCTGCGCGCGACCGGGGTTTAGACAAACCGCTTCCAGATCGCCTTGTCGCCGAGACTCTCGACGAGGGCCCCGTGCGCCGCCAACTCCGCTTCGGTGAGACGCGGCGGCAACGGCGCCGGGCGCGGGGCGGGACGCCAGGCGGTGGCCTGCGCGGCGCCTGGCGCGGCGGTGCCGACGGCGAGGCCGAAATCCGGCTGCCGGCCGCCGATCAGCTCCAGATAGACCTCGGCCAGAAGCTCGCTGTCCAGGAGCGCGCCATGCCTTTCGCGCGCCGAATTGTCGATCGAGAAACGCCGGCAGAGCGCATCGAGCGAGGCCGGCGAGCCGGGAAACCGGCGCCGCGCCAGCGCCACCGTGTCGAGTGCGCGGTCCATCGGCAAAAGCGGCAGGTTGGCCCAGCCGAGCTCGGCGTTGAGGAATTTCATGTCGAAGGAAGCGTTGTGGATCACCAGCCGCGAGTCCGGGCCGAGGAAGTCCAGAAACGCCGCGGCGACCTGGGCAAAGAGCGGCTTGTCGCGGAGGAAATCGTCGCCGAGGCCGTGGACGTCGAAGGCCTCCTTCGGCATCGACCGTTCCGGGTTGATGTACTGGTGGTAGGTCCGCCCGGTCGGAACGTGGTTGAAGAGCTCGACCGCGCCGATCTCGACGATGCGGTGGCCTTCGGCGGGCTCGAAGCCCGTGGTTTCGGTGTCGAGGACGATTTCACGCATGGCTCGCTCCGATCTCCGCGATCAGCTTTTGCACGGCGGCGTGGGTATCCTCAAGGGTTCGCGTCTCGATCACATGGGTGGCGCGGGCGCGCTTTTCGGCGTCGGGCATCTGGCGCGCGAGAATCGTGGCGAACTGCGCCTCGGTCATGCCCCGCCGGTCCAGAACGCGGGCGCGCTGGACCTCTGGCGGGGCGGTGACGACGAGCGTGGCGTCGAGGCCCGTCTCGGCGCCGGTCTCGAAGAGCAGCGGGATGTCGAGAACGACGAGGACGGCGCCGTCGCGGCCGGCCATGTCGATGAAGGCGGCGCGGTCGGCGGCGACGAGCGGGTGGACCGCGGCTTCGAGCGCCGCCAGGGCGCGGGGATCGCGGGCGATCCAGTCCTTCAGCCGCGCGCGGTCGACGCCGCCCGCGACGACCGCCTCGGGACAGAGCGCGGCGATGGCCGGCACCGCGCCGCCGCCCGGCGCGTAGAGCCGGTGCACCGCGGCGTCGGCGTCCCAGACCGGCACGCCTTCGGCCGCGAACATCGCCGCGGTGGTCGACTTGCCCATGCCGATGGAGCCGGTGAGGCCGAG
Organism: Albidovulum sp.; assembly: GCA_041630175.1. GTDB lineage: Bacteria > Pseudomonadota > Alphaproteobacteria > Rhodobacterales > Rhodobacteraceae > Albidovulum. The sequence goes on along the minus strand of JBFKMA010000094.1, from coordinate 3,432 downwards.
GAGGAACGGCCGGCTCATGCGCCGAGAACCACGTCCCTCGTGGCCTGATCGACCTCGGGCCGGGTGCCGAACCAGCGCTCGAAGGCCGGGGCGGCCTGATGCAGCAGCATGCCGAGCCCGTCCACGGCGACGCAGCCTCTTTCGACCGCCTCCTTGAGCAGCCGGGTTTCTAGCGGGGTATAGACGAGGTCGGTCACCACCGCCTTCGGCGACATCGCATCGAGCGGGATGCGGAAGTCCGGCTTGCCCTCCATCCCGAGCGAGGAGGTGTTCACCACCGTCGCCGCATCCTCCATCATGTTGCCGGCATGGACCCAGTCGTGGACGATGACCTTGGCGCCGAATTCCGAGCGCAGCGCCTCGGCGCGGTTGCGGGTGCGGTTGGCGAGCCGGATCTCAGGCACGCCGACCTCGATCAGAGAGGCGATGACGGCCCGCGCGCCGCCGCCGGCGCCGATGACCGCGGCGGGCCCGGCGGCAGGATCCCAGCCGGGCGCGTTCTGCCTCAGATTGGCGATGAAGCCGTAACCGTCTGTATTGTCGGCATGAATCCGACCGTCCTTGCGGAAGATCAGGGTGTTCGCCGCACCGATCAGCGCCGCGCGGTCGGTCACGACATCGGCAAGCGCCAGCACGGTCTCCTTGTGCGGGATCGTCACGTTTACGCCGACGAACCCGGCCTTCGGCAATGCCGCGATCACCTCGCGCAGATCGGATTGGGCTACATCCATCGGGACGTAATAGCCGCGGATTCCGTAGGTCTTGAGCCAATGGCCATGCAGCCGCGGCGACTTCGAATGCGCGATGGGCGAGCCGATGACGCCGGCAAGCGGAATACGGGGGTGGTCGGTCATGTCGCGATGTCGCCCTGAATGCCAAGCCAGGTCAAGAGTTCGATGAGTGGCAGGCCGAGAACGGTGAAGTAATCGCCCTCGATGCGCGCAAAAAGCCGCACACCCTCCTCCTCGAGCTTGTAGCAGCCGACCGTGTCGCGGATGCTCTCCCAGTTCCGCGCGAGGTAGTCGTCGAGATAGGCGTCGGAGAGGTCGCGCATGGTCAGCCGGGCCTCGCCGACATGGCGCCAGAGCGGCTGCCCGGCCTCGTAGACCACGGCGGCGGAAAGCAGCCGGTGGGTTTGTCCGCGCAGCGCGCGGAGCTGGTCGCGCGCCGCGGCGATGTCTTCCGGCTTGGCGAAGACCCTGCGCCGGCATTCGAGGATCTGGTCGCAGCCGATGACCAGTGCGGCCGGGTTCTTTTCCGAGATCTTGCGCGCCTTCATCTCGGCCAGCACGTCGGCGACGTCGCGCGGGCTCGCACCCTCGGCGTCGAGGGCGGAACGGAGCGCCTCCTCGTCGATGCGTGCGGGCCGGATTTCGGGGGCGAGACCGGCGCTGCGGAGCAGGTCGGCGCGGATCTGGGAGCCGGAGGCGAGCACGATCCGGCGAGGTTGCGAGCGGGTCATGGGGAGCGGTCTGTGGAAAAGTGGCGGGGAAGTCCGGGGAGCGGTTCTGGATAGGCTGTGCGGTCCCCCGTTGCTGGGGGCAAAGACGGGTTTCTGTCAAGCTCGAAGGCCAGTCATGCCCGTGTGGAGGGGGACCGCGCTCTCCATGTGGATCCGCAGGCTCCGCGTGCGCGGTCAGGATAAGTTATCCACATTGTGATGCGAGAAATAATCCTGATAACCGACTGTATGCATTAATAAAAAAGGATTCTCGGTGTATAGATTCCAGTTTATCACAAAGTTATCCACCGTACTGTCAGACTGTGGAAAAGTGGGGTTGATCTGCGGTAATCCCCATTGTCCACAGGGTCTACTACCACCACGACTCTTTCCTTTATTCTTTGATTCTTTAGAAGTGATGCGGGCAAGAACAACATCGGGGCATGGTGGATGACTGACTTTCTCGCGACGTGGTATCTCTGGGCGAAAGCCCTGCATGTAATGTCGGTCATTGCCTGGATGGCGGGGCTCTTCTATCTGCCGAGGCTGTTCGTCTATCACGCCGAGCGTATCGCGGCCGGCAGCGATACGGACCGGCTGTTCCAGGAGATGGAGCGCAAGCTTCTGCGGTTCATCATGAACCCGGCAATGATCGGGGTCTGGGTGTTCGGGCTCGCGCTGGTCTTCACGCCGGGGATCGTCAGTTGGAGCGAGTTCTGGCCCTGGACCAAGGCGGCGGCGGTGCTCGGCATGACCTGGTTCCATCACTGGCTGGGATACCGGCGCAAGGATTTCCTGGCCGGGACCAACCGGTTCACCGGGCGGACCTACCGGCTGATGAACGAGGTGCCGACGCTGTTCATGGTGATCATCGTCCTGTCGGTGATCGTGCGTTTCTGAGCCAAGATTGACTCGCAGGCCGCGCGCGGGTATCAGGCGTTAAGCCCCGCCGTCCGGATTGGGGACTTTCCCCTGTTGACCCATCGCGCCGCCCGACCGGCCGCGCCTTATCCGATCGGTTTTTCCATGATCCAAGAGCGCCTCAACCTGGCTGAACTCAAGGCCAAGAGCCCCGCCGACCTTTTGTCCATGGCCGAGGACCTCGAGATCGAGAACGCCTCGACCATGCGCAAGGGCGAGATGATGTTCTCGATCCTCAAGGAACATGCCGAGGAAGGCTGGGAGATCGGCGGCGACGGGGTGCTGGAAGTGCTGCAGGACGGGTTCGGGTTCCTGCGCTCGCCCGAGGCGAACTATCTCCCGGGCCCGGACGACATCTATGTGAGCCCGGAGATGATCCGGCAGTATTCGCTGCGCACCGGCGACACGGTGGAAGGCGTGATCCGCGCGCCGGGCGAGAACGAGCGCTACTTTGCCCTGACCAAGGCACGGGCGATCAACTTCGAGGAACCGGAGAAGGCGCGGCACAAGGTGGCCTTCGACAATCTCACGCCGCTTTACCCGGATGAGCGGCTGAAGATGGAGATCGAGGATCCGACGATCAAGGACCGCTCGGCGCGGATCATCGACCTGGTGGCGCCGATCGGCAAGGGCCAGCGCGGCCTCATCGTGGCGCCGCCGAGGACCGGCAAGACCGTGCTGCTGCAGAACATCGCCCATTCGATCGCCTCGAACCACCCGGAATGCTACCTGATCGTTCTCCTGATCGACGAGCGGCCGGAGGAAGTGACCGACATGCAGCGCTCGGTGAAGGGCGAGGTGATTTCCTCGACCTTCGACGAGCCCGCGCAACGCCACGTCGCCGTCAGCGAAATGGTGATCGAAAAGGCCAAGCGGCTGGTAGAACATAAACGAGATGTTGTGATCCTTCTGGATTCGATCACTAGACTTGGGCGCGCCTTCAACACGGTCGTTCCGTCATCGGGCAAGGTTCTGACCGGTGGTGTGGATGCCAACGCGTTGCAGCGGCCCAAGCGGTTCTTCGGCGCGGCCCGGAACATCGAGGAGGGCGGATCGCTCACTATCATCGC
>JBFKMA010000093.1:0-8191 GCA_041630175.1 Albidovulum sp. | reverse complement strand
TCGACGCCGAAGATGCGGCCGAGGTTCAGAAGGTCGTTGTACATGTCGGCCATCGCCACCTTCGGCTTCTCGCCGATATGGATGCAGCTTTCGGTAAGCTCGTAGACCTTGATGCCGAACGGCTCCAGCGTCTCGGGCGTGACCTCGCCACCGACCTTCATGCCGTAGTTCCAGCCGGCGAAGAAGAAGTCCGGCTCGGCGCCCACCAGCACTTCCTTGCTCGGGTATTTTTCCGACAGTTCCGGCAGTTCGGCGACGCCCGCGCGCATCTCCTCGTCGAGCGTCTTCCAGCCCGAGATGCCGGTATAGCCGACCATCCGGTCGGCGAGGCCGAGCACCAGCATCATCTCGGTCAGGTTGACGTCGTTGGAGATCGCGCGGGCGGGCGGCGCGTCGAAGCGCACTTCGCGGTTGCAGCTTTGCACCGTCACCGGGTCGGCGGCGGCGGCCGTGGCCGACAGGATGAGAACGAAGGCGGGCAGTTTCATGGGGGTCTCCCTCAGGGTCAAAGATGAAAGGAAAAGCGCGGCGCCGGGCCGCTCGTGTCGATCCGCGCGGTCACGTCGAAGGCGCGGGCGATGATGTCGGGGGTCAGCACCTCGGCGGGGCTGCCCTGGGCGAGCAGCCGCCCGCCGCAGAGGATCATGAGCCGGTCGGCATATTCGGCCGCGAGCGTCAGGTCGTGCAGCGTCAGCACCACCGTGAGCCCGAGCTGGCGCAGGAGCGCGAGGAGTTCGAGCTGGTGGCGGATGTCGAGATGGTTCGTCGGCTCGTCGAGCACCAGGAGCTCGGGCTCCTGCGCGAGCGCCCGGGCGATCATCACCCGCTGGCGCTCGCCGCCGGAAAGCCGGCCGAAGCGCGCCTCGGCGAAGCGCGTCAGATCGAGCAGCCGGAGCGCGGCGGCGATGACCGCGCTGTCCCGCGCGCCGGCGCCGGCGATCCCGTCGCGATGGGGCAGGCGGCCGAGCCCGACCATTTCGCGCACCGTGAGCGCGAAGTCGGTGGGCTGTTCCTGCAAGACCGCAGCGATCCGCCGCGCCGCGATGCGCGGCGCCATGCGTCCGAGATCGTCTCCGGCCAGGAGGATGCGCCCGGAGCGCGGCGCGAGATAGCGGTAGATCAGCCGCAGGAGCGTCGACTTGCCCGCGCCGTTCGGCCCGCAGATCGCAAGGACCTCGCCCCGCGGCAGGTCGAAGGAGATGTCGCGCAGGATGTCGGGCGCGCCTTTAGGCCCCCAGCTCAGGGAGTCGGCGCGGAGATGTGGCGCCGAGGGGTCGGCACCGGCCGTGCTCGGCCGCGGGTCTGGCATCGTGGCGCTCCGTCCCGGACGCCCCGCCCGGGTTGTGGGATTTCGGTCACGATGGCAGGTCTCCTGACTCGCGGGTCGTGGCTCGCCCCGCCTTCCCGGCCCGGATCGGGCCAGTGGCGTCGGGGGTCGCTCGCCGCTTACAGTTGCGGGGGCAGTCACGGATTTGGCGCCTGTTGGCTACACCGCACCGTATTCCCTTTTCATCCGGCACCGCTTTGCGGCCGACCGGAACCATCGCCACCGACATGATGCCAATTCACAGCCGCAGGCAAGCGGGAACACGACGCGCAATCGCCGGTTTCCGACAGGCCGGCTGCCGCGGCGGATGAACCGGGCACCGGGGCGGAAGTCGCAACGCCCTGCCGTCCGGTGGCGGGTGGTTCGGCACCCGATCCGCAGCCGATCGGTTCCGGCGGACATTCCAGTGTCTGGCCAAGGGACTTCCGCGCCGGGCGCATCACCGGACGCGGCCGGCGCGCCGGCGCTCGAAAACCATCGCCGCTCCCCCGGCGAGTCCGTAGGCGACAAGCACGAGGCTCCAGGCGAGGCCGAGCACGAAGGCGGATTCGGCCGCGACGCCGAACTGCCCGTAGAGGATGACGAAGGCGGTCTCCCGGAGGCCCAGCCCGTTCGGTGCCAACGGGACGAGCGCGGCCAGGACAATGATCGGAACAAGCACGAAGTGGATCATGAAGGCGACCTCGATCGCCATCGCATGCGCGAGAAGGACAATCGGCACGACGACGCCGACCACCTGGACGGAAATCGCGATCGCAAGGCTCAGGGCGAGGATGCCCGGGCGCCGTGCGAGCAGGCGAAGCGCGTCCAGGAAGGCGTTGAGCGATGCGAGGCGCGACGCGCCGCCGTACCGATGGAGCCCGAACAGAAGCAGCGCCAGCGCAACGGAAAGAGCGAAGGCGGCGGCCGCGACGAGCCGGCGGGTCTCAGCGTCGATCAGCCCGCCTGCCAGAAGAACCGCGCCAGCGGCCACGATGACAACGGCGACGACACCGATCAGCCGGTCGACGAAGATGCTCGCATAGGCGCCGCCGCCAGCCCCGATCAGGCGCCGCACGAGTTCCGCGCGCACGATGTCGCCGCCGGTCATGGTCGGAATGCCGAGATTGACGAACATGCCGATCAGGTAGAGCCGCAGGAGGGTCCCGATCGCCGGCGGCGATGGCACGAGCTGGGAAAGCGCGAGCCGCCAGCGGAGGCAGGACAGCACCTGACCGACCCCGAACAATGCCAGTGCGGCGAGGGCCAGCGGCGGCTCGACGTCCGCGAGGACGCCGAGCGCATCGCCAAGATCCACGATCCTGACAAGCACGGCGAAGAGAAGACCGACGAAGGCCAGCCGGAGCGCGGGAAGCCACAATTGCCGGAAGCGCAGGATCACTCGTCGTCCTCTTTGCGCTCGATCCGGTAGGCCCAGCCGGCATGACCGGTGGCGAACCGCTCCGCGGCGGCGAGATAGTCGTCCGCCAGTGAAGCGATGTCCGGTATGAGGGCCCGGTTCCATGAATTGAGGACGCGGCGCGGCGACTCGATATCGTCGAGGATGAGCACCCGCCCGCCACCCCCGAGCGTCTCCTCGATGGCTTGCCGCACGGCCGCCGTGCCGTCTTTCTCGATGATGATGGTGCGTGCCGTGCCGGAGAACCGCAGGTAGCGGTCGAGGTTCCAATGCGCCGTCAACACGATGAGGTCGCCGGGGCCGGACCGCTCGATCAGCGCGGTCCCGCGCATCCGCAGATAGTCGCCGGACCCGCGCATCTGTGTCCCGATGCCGACGAGACCATTATGCGCGACGAACACCACGACGAGCGCCACGATGACGGCGGTGCGGCCTGCCGCGATGCAGGGTGCGACGATGCGGATCCCGGCCAGGATCAGCAGCGGGACGAGTCCGGGAATCCACCCCTCGAACCCCAGCGGCGCGAGGATCAGCATCATCGCGCCATGCGCGACGAGCCACAGGATCATCGCGGCCTCCCGCGCGTCGATGCGCCGCCGTTCCGGGAACCTCCACGTCGTCGCGAGCGCCATGAGGCCGAGCGCGGCGGCGGCGGGGAGCGTCACGAGCGCGACCCAGACCAGGCGACCGGCGTTTTCGGCGACGAACATGTGCTCGTGGTGCAGAAAGAAGCCCTCGACCAGGCGGAACCTTTCCCGGATCGGCTCGAACGTGAACATCCAGTTGGTCGACATGAGGTCGTGGCCGATCGCATAGGCCGCCTTCACGAAAGATCTCGCCGTCGGCGCCGCCGGGACGAGGTGATTGGTTTGCAGGACGAACTCTGCGGCCGGCCCCTGCGCCCCGGTCCCGAGCAGGTAGGCAAGGCCGAAGCCCGCAATCACGACGCCCCCCGCGACAGCGCCGTAGAGAACCAGGTGTCCGATGCGCCCGCGCGCCAGCAGCCAGAACGGGATCACGACCGCGGCGACGATGCCGATCGGCTGATAGACCAGCGTGCCGATGCCGCCCAGGACGCCAAGGCCGATGACCCGCCAGGGCGGGCGGACCGGCGCGCCGCGCTCAAGGCTGAAGGCGGCATGGATGAGAAGCAGGGAAACGAAAACGGCGCTCGCATAGACCTCGATCTCGGTGGCATAGCGCCAGATGCCGTAGCTGCTGGCGAACAGGGCGGCGGTGAGCCAGGCGCTTTGTTGGTCCAACGCGAAGTCACGCGCGAGCAGCCGGGCGAGCAGCATGACTGCAAGCGCTGCCTGGATCGCGTTCGCCAGGCCGACCAGGCGGAACACGTCGATGTCGGGGTCGATGGCTGCGCCGGCCTGATACAGACCCTTCATCGCCGCTATCCAAAGGAAGAGCCGGGGGCTTTGCACGTCCGTGACCGGATCGCGGGTGATCGTCAGGGCATAGTAATAGGTGTCGACGGACAGCGAGTGGTTCGCCGGCGCGGTGACGACATAGATCGCGACGAGCCCGAGGAAGACGGCCGCCGCCTTGCCTCTGCCGAGGCTGGCGCGGGCGGCGTTCCTGTTCATCGGATCGGTGACATCCATCATCGCCCGCCAAGCTCCATCCGCTCGGCGGCGTCTGCGTCGGCGGGCGGGGATGCGAGATCCGGCCGGCGCACCGACAGCGCCCGGTTCGCCATGCGGGCGGCGTGGGTGCCGACGGGCGCCACCTCGTAGCGCGCGTTCAGCGTGGCGAGCCACCGCCGCATGCGGTCCAGCTTGACCCCGGCGGTCTGGTCCATCCCGGGAAAGAAGGCCAGTTCGGCGACATCGTCGTGCCCCATGAAGTCGAGCGGATGGAGAAGCAGGGACGGCGCGACCCCGAACCGGTCGCAGCTCCGGAGCGCGGCGGCGAAGTAGGCGTTCGCCAGCGCCTCGGAGGCGCCCGCCATCCAGTGCAGGTAACTGAAGTGAATGGGAAGCCTTGCGACCGGCATCGTCGTGACCGGGATCTCGAGCAGCCGATCCCCGCCAAGATCCCAAAGATACGGCGAGAGCGGGCGGAACCCGTCGCGAAGCCCGCCGAACAGCGCCTTACGCTTGGCCTTCTGCTGGGGATCGAGGCGCGCGCGAAAGAAGTAGTAGGCCCGCGCCAGGGGGCCGACGAAGGTCGGAAAGGTCGAGCAGTCATATTCGTATCCCCTCTCGTGCAGGACGCGGAGCACGGTGTCCGACAGGCTGTAGCCCGGTCCGCGAAAACCCCGCGGCCGAACCCCCGTCGCGGCCTCGATTGCGTTTTCGGCCCGCTCGATCTCGGCCGCGACCTCGTCGCGCGAATAGAGGTGCAGCCAGGGTTCGTGGTGGAAGGAATGATTGCCGATCTCATGGCCGGCGGCGGCGATAGATCCGAGCGCGTCGTGATTCTTGCCGAGCGCGGCGTCCTTGCCCACCACGAAGACGGTGATCCTGACCGACAGCTCCTCCAGGACGGACAGGAAGCGCGGCACCACCACGTCGAGATAGGAGGGATACGTCTCCCAGCCCGCATCGCCATGGGTCTTGAGATAGGACCACAGATTGTCGAGATCGAGCGAGAGGCTCGCGAAGTTGCGTGTCATGCGGCGGACCTCATCTTGCCGGTGGAGCCGTCGCCCAGAAGCTGCGGCAGGGCGCGTTCGACGACGCCCAGCGTGGCATTGACGTTGAGCGTGCCGTCCGTGATCTGCGCCGAGTTCACGATATGGAACCCCGCGACATTCGTCGCGACGGGCGGAACCGCGTCGCGATATCCGACGGTCGGGACCGCCATGACCTGGCGCACCCGCGAGATTCGGACGGCGCGCACCGCATCTCGGCCGAGGTCCGGGTAGATCCGGGTGAGCCCGGCGAGGAACCGCTCCTGCACCGCCGCGTCGTCGAGGTCCCAGAACGGATCGTCCTGGGTGACGTATCTCGGCAAGTAGACGAGGTTCCGGCCGCCGAAACGCTGACGCCCCGGTCAGGGCCGACATCTCGACCACGGCGGTGAACGGCAGATCGGGCTCGGTGAGGTATGTCAGGTAATAGCCGGCGAGCGGCCGGTCGAGAACCACGGAGGCGCAGATGATGCCCTGGTAGACCACGCTTTCGAGCCGCGCCTTCAGCTCCGGCGCCAGTTCGTCGCACAGCCGCGCCGTCAGCCCGCAGGGCAGGGTCGAGACGACCGCGTCGAACTGCCTTGTGCCACGGCCGGTCTCGACCCGCAGCTGGTCGTCCTGCCGGGCGATCCGCGTGATCGGGCAGCCGGTGACGACTTCGATCCCGCTCGCCTCGAGACGGTCGCGCAGCACGGAGAGGATCCGCTCGTAGCCGCCGCCGAGGAATCCGAGGGTCTCGGTCTTGGCGCCGGCGCTTCGCGCCAGGTAGAGCCGGCGGATGCTCGCCCAGATGAAGGCCGCCGAGGCGCGTTCGTCATTGGCGCCGAGCTTGGCGCGCAGGAGCGGCCGCCACAGCCGCTCGAAGGCCTCGCGCCCGGACCAGCGGATCAGCCAGTCCCTGACCGGGATCCGGTCGAGCGGCCGTCCGTCCCGGATCCGCGCCGCCATCATCAGCGTGAGGGCGAGCCGCGCCTTGGCGGCAAGCCCCAAGGATGGCAGGCGCAGGTAGTCGACGGCGCCGTCGAGCGAGGCGAGGCGTCCGTTCGCGTAGAAGCCGGTCCGCGACCGCTCCCAGACCAGCTCGCCGGAAAGGCCGAGCTCGTCGAGCAGCGCGAGGAGCCGCCGGTCGCCGGGCAGGATGACGTGGTAGTGCTTGTCCCAGGTGATGCCGTCGATGGTCCAGGTGGCGGCGAGGCCCCCGGTCGCGGGCGCCGCCTCGCAGATCGTGACGCGCTTGCCGGCGGCGCTCAGCCGCAGCGCCAGGACCTGGCCGAGGACGCCGCCGCCGGCGACGCACCAGCTCTGCCTGCCCTCGCCGGTCATGCCGGCGCGGCGGACGGCTCGTGCAGCCGTCCGTCCTCAAGCCGGTAATCGCGGCCGCAGGCCCGGCAGCGCAGCGCGCCGTCGTCCGCCGCCGCGGGATCGCCGCGGTGCAGCGGCGCGCCGCAGCGGCAGACAAGGCCGACGGGCCGCGCCGGACAGCCCGCGACGAGCGCGTAGGGCGCGACGCTCCGGGTGACCACGGCGCCCATGCCCACGACCGCGAAGGCACCGATCTCGATTCCGGGTCCCACCCGGCACCCCGCCCCAAGCGTGGCGCCCTGGCGGACGATCGTCGGCTCGGTGTGCTCGTCGGGATCGGAACCGCGCAGCGCGCCGAGGTCGGGCGTCGTGGCACGCGGGAACCGGTCGTTGGTGAAGATCGTGCCCGCCGCGATCATCACGCCGGTCTCCACCGTCACGCCGGTCGGGATGTAGACGAAGGAGTTGATCTTGACCCGGTCCCCGATTTCCACCCCGTAGGCGATGTAGCTTTTCCCGCCGATGATGCAGTCGCGGCCGATCCGCGACGGTCCCCGGAGATGGACATTGTCCCAGACCGCGGTGCCGGTCCCGATCTCGACACTGTCCTCGACGATGGCCGTCGGATGGATCCGCACGCTCATCGGACGAGTCCCAGGTGGGCGGCGCCGGCGCCGTCCTCCTCGGCGGCGATCCACCGGCCCATTGCCATCGACCGGTAGGCCGACTGGATCACCGCGACCGAGGCGAGCGCGTCCGCGGCGTTGGGCAGCGGCTTGTCCTCGCCGCGCACGACGGCCGCGAAATGCTCGATCTGCCGCGCGAAGGCCGCGGTCTTGTCGTAGCCGGTGCCGAACGGCTCCCAGGGGCCACCCGGCTGGCGCTGCAGGCGCGAGCCCTGCCAGCCGACCTCGATCGCGCCCTCGGTCCCGAAGATGACGATGAACGCCCGGCGGTCCTTGTGCAGGCTCCAGGAGGTCTCGACCGTCGCCTGGGCGCCGCCCGCGGTGCGGGCGATGAGCGTGACGGTGTCTTCGACCGCGATCGGCTGCCTGCGCGGCCCCGCCACCGCGAAGACCTCGGCGATCGGGCCGAGGAAGTAGCGCGCGATGTCGACGCTGTGGGTGCCGTTGTCGATCAGGACGCCGCCGCCGCTGATGCTGGCGTCCGAGTTCCAGCGGCCGGTCATGTCGATCACGCTGGTGAACACGTTCTCCAGCATGAGCGGCGTGCCGATGATCCCGGACCGGACCATCTCGCGCGCGGCGATCACGTCGTCGACGAAGCGGAACTTCGACGCCATCGACAGGACCACGCCGTGTTCCGCCGCCGCCCGGGTCATGCGCCGCGCCGAGTCGAGATCGACGCTGAGCGGCTTTTCGCACAGCACCGCCAGCCCGCGCGACACGAGATCGATCACGACGGCCGCATGCGTCGCCGGCGGCGTCGTCACCAGCACGGCCTCGCAGAGCGATGACGCCGCGAGGTCGAGATGCGATGCGAACGCGGTGGCGCCGGT
>JBFKMA010000092.1:0-8225 GCA_041630175.1 Albidovulum sp. | reverse complement strand
TCCGCAAGGGCGCGCCGGTGATCTTCGGCGCCTTCGTGACCTCGATCGACATGAACTCGGGCGCGCCGACCTTTGGCACCCCGGAAGCGGCGCACATCACCTATGGCGCGGGCCAACTCGCCCGCCGTCTGGGGCTGCCCTACCGTTCCGCCGGTTCGTTCTGCGGCTCGAAGCTGCCGGACGCGCAGGCGGCCTACGAGACGTCGAACAGCCTCAACATGGGCCTCCTGGCCGGCGTCAACTTCATGCTGCATTCCTGCGGCTGGCTCGAGGGCGGCCTCGTCTCGTCGTTCGAGAAGTTCGTGATGGATGCCGACCAGCTCGGCGTGCTGCACCACCTCGCCAAGGGCATCGACATGTCCGAGAACGGCCAGGCGATGGACGCGATCCGCGAAGTCGGTCCGGGCGGCCACTATCTCGGCTGCGCCCATACCCAGGCGAACTTCAAGCAGGCGTTCTGGCGGACCGAGGTTCTCGATTACAAGCCCTACGAGACCTGGGAAGAGGAAGGTGCGCGCGACACCGTAGCGCTGGCCCGGGCCCGCGTGACCAAGCTTCTGAACGACTACCAGAAGCCCGCGATCGATCCCGCCGTCGAAGACGCGCTGAACGAATATGTCGCCAAGAAAAAGGCCTCGATGCCCGACGCCTTCATGTAGGGGCCAAGGCCGAACAGGCGCATGGACAGGGGGCCGCTCCGGATGGAGCGGCCCCTTTCCGTTACTCAGGCATGGTCGGGGCCCGGCAGCAATCGCGCCTCGGCCATCATGGCGATCAGCAGTTCGATATGGTGGATGAAGCTGTAGCTTGCATCGCCGGCCTGCCGCGTCGCTTCGATCCGTTCCTCCTCGGCCAGGAGCGCGCCTAGCGCGCGGCCCGGCGTCGGCGTCTCGGCGAGGCGCATGAGCCGCTTCAGGTCGCGGTTGCGGTTGTATTCGGCCAAACCCGCGCGGGCGGCGCGGATCAAAAGCCGGGGGCGGCGCAGTTCGCGGACCATCGACAAGAGATCGGACATCGTCATCCTCCAGATAAATGCAATCGGAAGATGAAGCAGCCATGCCCCCCGTTGCGGATTGCTGCGGGGCAGCGCCCGTTGGTTTCAGAGAAATTTATCGTTTATCAACAATTATCGGGATCGTGCTCGGATTTAACGATCAGGTAAGAAATGCAACTCACGGTTGAAATCGTTGTGGTTAATGCGGCGTAAATCGCCGGAGGAATTTCGGGGGAAGTTATGACGGTTTTGGCCCAACTGCCAGCGGCGCTGCCCGCCTGGTTGCCGGAAAACGCGCGTCTCTATCTGCGCCATATCGAAGAAGGGCTTTCGATCCGCGCGCTGGCGCGCAGCGAGGGCTGCCACGCCTCGACGGTGCTCCGCAAGGTCCGCGCGTTCGAGAACCGGCGTGACGACCCCCTGATCGACGAGGCCCTGGACCGGCTCGGCCGCCTGCACGCCGAACCGGCCGGGAAGGAGCGGGCACAGAACACAGTCGCACCAGCAGTGAAACAGGAAGGAATCCGTTCGATGAGCGCACCGATCCGTTCGACCCAGACCCAGATTGCCGATGCAGCGACGCTCGAGCGCGAGGCGCGGCGCATCCTGCGCCGCCTGTGTGAGATCGGCGCCGTGCTGGTCGTCGCGGCCGAGATGGAGAAGGCCGTCGTCCTGAAGGGCACGGTGCGGACCGCCGTCGTCGACCGCTCCATCGCGCAGGCCTTCGCGCTGAAGGACTGGATCGCCGTGCAGAAGCCCGGCCGCGTCACGACCTACGAGATCACCACGGCCGGGCGCGCCGCGCTCAAGCGCATCCTCGCCGAGGACCAGAACGCGCGCGCCACCGGCTTCGCCGAAGCGCAGACGCCGTTCGGCGAGCAGCATCGCGTATGGGATGAACGCGCGGTGATGGAGCCGGGTGCCCGTGCGCCGCGGCGGATGCGCTACAACCTCGCCGAAAGCCCGCTCGCGGTTCTTGCGCGGCGCAAGGAAAAGGATGGCAAGCCGTTTCTCGGCCCCGAACTCGTCGCGGCCGGTGAGCGGCTGCGCGAGGATTTCGAACTGGCGCAGATGGGGCCGCGGGTGGCGCAGAACTGGGACCGGTTCCTGACCGCGGGAGATCGCGGCAGCTTTTCCGGCGATGGCGGCATCGGCGGCGGCTCGGGCAGGGCGCGCGACCGTGTGGCGGCGGCGCTCCGCGATCTCGGGCCGGGGCTTGGTGACATGGTGTTGCGCTGCTGCTGTTTTCTCGAGGGCCTGGAAGTGGCCGAAAAGCGCATGGGATGGTCGGCGCGATCGGGCAAGATCGTGCTGCGGATCGCGCTGCAGCGGCTCAAGCGGCACTATGACGAAACCTATGGCGGCCGGTCGCCATTGATCGGATAGGCGTCCTCCGAAAACGAAACGGCCCCCGCTGTAGCGAGGGCCGATCGCGTCTCAGCCGGTCAGTTCGGCCCGGTCACGCCTCGGCGCGCGTCACGCCGGCGCCGTGGACAATGCCGGCCACGGCGCCGCCGGCGAGCGGTGCCAGGATGTAGAGCCAGATCTGCGCCAGCGCATCGCCGCCGACGAAGAGCGCTGGTGCGAGCGACCGGGCGGGGTTCACCGAGGAGCCGCTGACCGTGATGCCCGCGAGATGGATCAGCACCAGCGTCAGCCCGATCGCGAGGCCCGCCATCGCGCCCGGCGCGCCCTTGTCGGTGGCGCCGAGGATGACCGTGACGAAAAGGAACGTCGCCACCGCCTCGAAGATGAGCGCGCCCATCGTGCCATAGGCGCCGACCGTGGTCTGGCCGAGCCCGTTCGCCGCGACCGAGTAGTCCGGATTGCCGCTGGCGATGACCCACAGCACGAGGATCGCGAGCACCGCGCCCAAGACCTGGGCGATGACGTAGCCGATGAAGTCGCCGACGCTCATCCGGCCCGCCGTCACCATGCCGATCGACACCGCAGGGTTGAGATGCGCCCCCGAGATCGCGCCGATCCCGTAGGCCGCCGCCACCACGCCGAGCCCGAAGGCGAATGCGACGCCGATCAGGCCGATCTGCCCCGCCATGAAGACGATCGCGCTCGATCCCAGAAATACCAGTATGAATGTGCCGATCACTTCGGCGACGAATTTCTTGCTCATGGTCCTGTCCCTTTCTGTGCCTGTTCGCAGGAGTTGCCTGGCGTTGCCGGCAGGCTCCGATTCGGGGAATATCCCCGCCGCTGAAAGATTGCCATCCGGCGCCGCAACGCATATTTAGCGTTTGCGACCATTTGAGGGGAAAAAACCCGTGCGAGACCTCAAGATTCCCGGCCAGCGCCATCCCGAGAAGGCGCATCGCGTCGATCAGGCGCAGCCGAAGAAGCCTGACTGGATCCGCGTCAAGGCGCCGACCTCGGCCGGCTACAAGACCACGCGCGACATTCTGCGCACCAACAAGTTGGTCACGGTCTGTGAGGAAGCGGGCTGCCCGAATGTCGGGGAATGCTGGTCGGCCGGTCATGCCACGATGATGATCATGGGCGAGATCTGCACGCGCGGCTGTTCCTTCTGCAACATCGCCACGGGCCGGCCCGATGCGCTCGACGCCTTCGAACCGGGGCGCGTCGCCCATGCCGTGGCGACGCTCGGGCTCAAGCATGTCGTCATCACCAGCGTCGACCGCGACGATCTGGAGGACGGCGGGGCGGAGCATTTCGCTCAGACGATCCGTGCGGTGCGCCACCGCTCGCCCGAGACGACGATCGAGATCCTGACGCCGGACTTTCTGAAGTGTACGCCGGAAGCGCTTGAAAAGGTTGTCGAAGCGCGGCCCGATGTCTTCAACCACAACCTCGAGACGGTGCCGGGCCTGTACCCCTCGGTCCGGCCCGGCGCGCGGTATTTCCATTCGCTCCGCCTGCTCCAGAGGATCAAGGAACTCGACCCGGCGATGTTCACCAAATCGGGGATCATGGTGGGGCTCGGCGAGAACGGGCAGGAGGTTCGGCAGGTCATGGACGACATGCGCGCCGCCGATATCGACTTCCTGACGATCGGCCAGTACCTGCAGCCGACCCCCAAACATCACCGCGTGGACCGGTTCGTCACGCCCGAGGAATTCGCCGGCTACGAGAAGGCGGCCTACGGAAAGGGGTTCCTGATGGTTTCCGCCACGCCGCTCACGCGGTCCTCCTACCACGCGGGCGACGATTTCGCCCGGCTTCGCGCGGCGCGGCAGGCGGTGCTCGGACGGGGCTGAGAAACGCCGGCGCCTAGAAGTTCAGGCCGACCGAAAGACCGAATCGCGGGCCCGAGGGCGTGCCGGCGCCAAATTCAGCTCCGGCGAAGAGACGATCGTTCGCAAGCAACTCGGCGCCCATGCCGAGGACCGTGGGGATGATCCCGTCGCGTGCGGGAGAAATGGTCAAGGTCTGACCGTAAAGCGCGGTCGCGTCCGCTTCGGGCATGAAGCCCGGAATCTCGCCCTGAGAAAGCCGTGACACTGTCCCGTCATGAGCGGCGGCTCCGGCCAGATAGCTGTCCGGAACCGTCTGAGCCAAAAGCGGCGCTCCGGCGGGCAGCGCGAGGCAGAAAGCGAAGAAGCGGCAAGACGAACGGATCGACATGGCGCGGTCCCGATATTCCCGCCCGCGCGCCGCCCCCAGGCTGACACAACGGACTACTACCTGTGATTGTGCAACCATCAGCATTAACGGACGGTGAACGACCGCCGCGCATGGTCACTCCACCGCGGTGACGCGCTTCAGATAGGCGGCGATCGCCGCACGGTCCTGCGGCGGAAGCTGTGCCGTGTTCGCAACGACCAGCGCCATATGGCCACCGGCGCTGTCGTAATCCGGCGTGAAGCCGGAAGTGAGGAATTCGACGATATCCGATTCGGACCAGTCGAGCTTCGCGGGCGTGATGTTCGGGAAGCTGCCCTTGCCTGCCGGCAGCGGCCCGCCCGCGAACCAGCGGTTACGCTCCATCGCACCGAGGGCGTTGCGCGGCGTATGGCATTCGCCGCAATGGCCGAGCGCCTCGGCGAGGTAGCGCCCGCGCGTCTCGACCGCGGTCAGCTCACCCGTCACGACCCAGTCGGTGTCGAGAAACAGCAGCTTCCAGCCGCCGAGGCCGAGGCGGATACTGAAGGGAAAACCGACCTCGTGCGGCGCGCTCGGCGTCGGGTCGGCGGGCAGCGTGGCGAGATAGGCGCGCAGGTCGACGATGTCCTGCAGCTCGACCTTGGCATAGCTCGGGTATGGAAAGACCGGGTAGTAGTGGCTGCCTTCGGGCGACACGCCGCGCTGCATCGCATTGGCGAGGTCGAGGTCCGACCAGCCGCCGATCCCCGTCTCGGGATCGTTGGAGATGTTGGGCGCGATGAAGGTCCCGAAGGGCGAGGGGAAGCGCTGGCCGCCCTTCAGGACCAGCTTCGCGGCGCCTTCGGCCTTTTCGGCGGCGTGGCAGGAGGCGCAGCCGCCGGCCCAGAAGACCAGTTTCCCCCGGGCGGGATCGCCGCTGAGCCCCACCAGCGCATCGGCGGCGAGCGGACGCGGCCGCGTGATCAGGGTCGCGACGGCAACGCCGATCACGACGGGCGCGAGAAGGACGAGCCAGCGGCGCATGTCAGCCCGTTGCGCAGACGGGACGGGACCGTCCCGCCCCCTGTCCGATGTGACGGCGATTCATCACTCCTTCGGGATGCGGGCGGCCTTGTGGCAGCCGCCGCAGGCATCGCCGACGCCCTTCATCGCGCCCTGCAGGCTCGCGAGGTCGATGCCGGCCGCCGCCTGCATCGCCTGCGCTGCGGTAACGAAGGCCTCGTTCCTGGCGCCGACCTCGGATCCCTCGGCCCAGGCCTTGGCGTCGGCGTTGGAAGCGGGATTGGCGGAATTGTCCGAACCTTGCGGCCAGAGCATGGACTGGTCGATCATGGTGGTGGTCACGAGATTGTCGGCCGCCTTCTGCGCGGCGGCGGCGTCGTATTCCGCCTCGCCCTTGGCCATGGCGCCGAGCACGCCGAGATTGAGCGCGCGATAGTTCATGATTCCCTGCCGCGCCTTGATTTCCATGGCGAACGGCGCGTCCTGCGCCAGCGCGGCGGCCGAAAGCGCGAGCGTGGCAACGATGATTCCGGCGAGAATTTCCTTCATTCTACAACTCCCTGTTGAGGATCACGTCAGAGTACCTGTGTCTGTTTCGATTACCATTCGCGATTCCTGCATGACATCAGTTAAAATACGCACAGGCACAGCCCGTGCCGACAGGATTTGCCCTAACGGCAGGGACTTTGCCAGACGGGTGGATCGGGGCTAACGACGTCGTGACCACGAGTAGGGCCATGCGGGAGAACTGGGACGATCTGCGTTATGTCCTCGCGGTGGCCGAGGAGGGCTCGGTCAGCGCGGCGGCGCGCCGGCTTGGCGTGAACCACGCCACCGTGCTGCGGCGAGTCGTGGCCTATGAGGCGGCGGCGGGGGTGACGCTGTTCGACAAGACCGCGCGCGGCTACGCGGTGACCGGCGCGCAGAAACGCGTGATCGAGGCGGCGCGCGAGGTCGATCGCGCCGTGCAGGCGGTCGGGCGAATGCTACAGGGCGTGCGGTCGCCGCTCACCGGCGAGGTGCGCGTGACCTCCACCGACACGTTCTGCCAGTTCGTCCTGCCGCCGATCGTGGCGCGGCTGCGCGCCGACGCGCCGGATCTGACCGTCGAGCTTCTGTGTTCCAACCGCCATCTCGATCTCGCACGGACCCATGCCGACATCACAGTGCGGCCGGCCGAACGCCTGCCCGAGGATCTGGTCGGCGACGCAGTGGCCAGGCTCGGCTTCGGGGCGTTCCGCGCGAAGGGCAGCGACGCAACCCGCTGGCTCGGCATCGCCGGGCCGCTGGAGCGGTCACGGGTCGGCCAGTGGCTGCGCGGCGTGCTGGGCACGGCGCAGCCCCCCGCTGCAGCCGACAGTTTCCCGGTGCTGCGCGAGATCGCCGCGGCGGGGCAGGGGATCGCGGTGTTGCCGGACCTGCTCGGCGCGGAGGACGAACGGCTCGAACGGGTCGACGGGGTGCTGCCGGACCTCGCGGTGGACATCTGGGTGGCGAGCCATGCGGACCTTGCCGATGTGCCGCGCATCGCGCAGACCCGCCGCGCGCTGGCCGCGGCCTTGCGAAGCATCGCGCCCCGGCTGCGCGGGCCGCTGCCGGAAACGTAGACCCGCCCGGATCAGGGCGCGGTCTGGACCTTCGGCCATTGCCGCCCGGATTCGAGCCCGAACCCTTCGGGGACGAGCCCGGCCCATTCCAACCCGGCCAGCGCCAGGCAGGCGCCGATCACCACCGCCACGAGAATCACCCGCCTGCGCGACGGCGGGTTGCGGGCCCAGTGTGCCATCCGCAGGAAGTGGACGGGATTCACGCGCTCTCCCCGTCCTCGAGGAACCGGACCTTGCCGATATGCGGCAGGTTGCGGTCGCGCTGCGCGAAGTCGATGCCGTAGCCGACGACGAATTCGTCCGGGATCTCGAACCCTGTCCAGGTCGCGCGGATATCGACCTCGCGCCGCGAGGGCTTGTCGAGAAGCGCGCAGACCTCGAGTCGACGCGGCTCGCGGCTCTTCAGAAGGTTCACGACATGGTGGAGCGTGAAGCCGGTATCGACGATATCCTCGACCACCAGCACGTCGCGGCCGGCGATCTCGCCCCTCAGGTCCTTGAGGATGCGCACTTCGCGCGACGATTCCATCGCGTTGCCGTAAGATGAGGCTTCGAGGAAATCGACCTCGACCGGCAGGTCGATCTCGCGCACGAGATCGGCGATGAAGACGAAGGAGCCGCGCAGAAGGCCGACGACCACGAGCTTGTCGGTGCCCTTGAACGACCGGGTGATCTCCTTGGCCAGCGCCTCGACCCGCGCCGCGATGGCCTTGGCGGAGATCATTTCATCGATGGCATACGGTCGGTGCGGCATGGGGCCCTCTTGAATTCGTGCCCTCATTTAGCCACACGGGCGGCCAAAGTCATCAAGGACGGATGCATGCCCACACATTCGGAAACGCGCGTGATGCCCTACACCGCCGCCCAGATGTACGATCTGGTGGCCGATGTCGCGCGCTATCCCGAGTTCCTGCCCTGGACGGCCGCCGCGCGGATCCGCTCGCGCCGGCCGCGCGCCGACGGGTCGGAGGTGATGGAGGCGGACCTCGTGATCTCGTTCAAGGTCTTCCGCGAACGCTTCGGCAGCCGGGTGACGCTCTGGCCCG
>JBFKMA010000091.1:0-8253 GCA_041630175.1 Albidovulum sp. | reverse complement strand
GGTCTCGGCCGCGAGGTGGCGCCAGGGGCTGAAGGCGAGATTGATCGCCGAGGGCGCGCCGAAGGCCAGCGCCAGCGTCCCGGTATAGGCGAGCGCCGCCCGGAGGTCCCAGCCGAGGCCGTTCCTCACCGGCGCTTCGGGCCTGAGCAGGAAAGCCATGAACGCCACGAGATAGAGCCATTGCGGATCGTTGCCGAAATTCTGGTAGGCGACGTAGAAGCAGCCCGGCATCAGCACCAGGAGCGCCAGCCCCTCAACCGACCGCCCGGCCTGGCGCAGGAAGATCACAGCCGCCACCAGCGTGAGGCTCGCCCCCATGTAGAGCGGCGCGGCGACGACGAGCGTGAAGTCCTCGCCCGGCGCCTGGCGCGCTTCGCTGGTGGCCACCGTCAGAAGGTCCCCCAGATAGGCGAGCCAGAACTGCGGGCCCGCGAGAGCCGTGACCACCCCGGCCACGGCGAGTCCGGCCACCAGCGCGGCGAGGACCGCGCGGAAGTCCCTGCGCGCCAGAAGCGCCACGAGAACGCCGGGCGCGAAGGCCGCGAAATACGTGACCTTCATCAGCACCAGCGCCGCCATGCCGAGCCCGATCAGTGCCCCGTCGAGCCACGGCCGGGGCCGGCCCAACGGCGCCAGCACCGCGAGCGGGATGACCACGTAGCTCACCGCCCAGGCCCAGCGGTTGTAGTGCATGGAGAACGAGATCGCGCTCTGCGCCTCGCCATGGACGAGGGCGAGGCAGAGCAGCATCACGAAACCGCCATAGGCAAAGGGCCAGATCCCGGAAAGCCGGCTCGTCGCGACGCGCAGCACCGATGGGATCAGCGCCACGGCGACGAGGATCTGCGAGTAGAAGATCGCGTGCCCGAGCCCGGCGCCTGCCTTGATGAAGACCGCGATCGGCGCCAGCGCCAGGACCCCGATCGGCGTCATGAAGTCGAGATGCGGCCATTGCCCCTCGGCCATCCTGAGCACCAGTTCGGCGAGATGCATCGTGTCGCCCTCGTGCTTGCCGAGGTAGAACCCCCCCTTGAGAAGCGGCGCCCCGCCGAGAACCGCGGCGAGGACGACGAGAAAGGCTGCCAGGGGGGCCATGCGGGGTCTGCTCATTCGGGCCTCGATCCGTGAATAGTTTTCATTTTTTGGCCACATTAACGCGGCAGAGTGCCGCTGTGAATCCCGACACGAAAGCCGGCCGGCCACTGTTGCGCGCCCGTCGGTTTCGTACCCGAACGCCGGTCCAGGAAGGTCTGACCCGATGAATATGCAGGCACCCAACGTAATCGCACCGACGCCGCCCCGCTCACTGGAGGAGACCGGGCTCTCGACGGTGATGATGCGTGATCTCCTTCTCAAGACCATGTTCCGGATGAACCTGGAATTCGTCTCCGAGATCGCCCGCGTGATCGCCCTGCCGATCCCGGTGACGCAGGAGCTGATCGACCTCGCCCGGAGCCAGAAGCTGCTGCAGGCGACCGGCACGCTGCATGCCACGTCGGGCAGCGAAATGGGCTACCAGCTGGCCGATGCCGGCAAGGCGCGCGCGCTCGACGCGCTGTCGCAGTCGGAGTATTACGGCGCGATGCCGGTGCCGCTCGACATTTACCGCGAGCAGGTCAAGAAGCAGTCGATCCGCAACATCCAGATGACCCGGCAGCAGCTCACCGGCGCGATGGGTCACCTGATCCTGCCGGACGAGCTTCTCGACCATCTCGGGCCGGCGGTCGGCTCGGGCCGCTCGATCCTGATGTACGGCCCTCCCGGCAACGGCAAGTCGTCGATCTCGAACGGCATCCGCGACGCGCTCGGCGACAAGATCTACGTGCCGCGCGCGGTCGAATATGCCGGCCAGGTCATCACTGTCTACGACCCGATCGTGCACAACGCGGCCGAGCAGTCGGTCGACGACCCGACGAGCCTGCGCCGCTCCTCGAACCGCTTCGACAACCGCTACGTGCTCTGCGAGCGTCCGACCGTGATCACCGGCGGCGAACTGACGGTCGACATGCTCGACCTCACCTACAACCCGACGGCGCGGACCTACACGGCCTCGTTGCAGATGAAGGCCACGGGCGGCGTGTTCATCATCGACGACCTCGGCCGCCAGGCCGAGCCGCCGCAGAAGATCGTCAACCGCTGGATCGTGCCCCTCGAGGAGAACAGGGACATCCTGACGCTGCAGTCGGGCGAGAAGTTCGAAGTGCCCTTCGACACGCTCGTGATCTTCTCGACCAACTTCCATCCGAACGAGATCTTCGACAAGGCGGCCTTGCGGCGGATCTTCTTCAAGATCAAGATCGACGGCCCCGATCAGGACATGTTCCTGAAGATCTTCGCGATGGTGGCGAAGAAGAAGAAGATGCCGCTCGACGAAGCAGCACTTCTGCATCTGCTCAAGGTGAGGTACCCGACGATCAACAGCATCTATGCCAACTACCAGCCGGTCTTCCTGATCGACCAGATGATCTCGATCTGCAACTTCGAGGGCATCCCCTATCAGATGTCGCCCGAACTGATCGACCGCGCTTGGGCGAACATGTTCGTGCGCGACGAGAAGATCATCCATTGACGGAGGGGATCGGCATCGCGGGGTCGGGCCGGCTTGCTCGGCCGTTCCTCTCGCGCCTCAAGGAGGCAGGCATCGCCGCCGCGGGTCTTGCGGTCGCGGGATCGGACGGCCAGCCACCTGCCGACACCTCCGCCGCCGGACTTCGCACCCTGATCCTCGTGCCGCGCGACATCGCCGAGAGCGAGGCGCTGCTCTTCGCCACCGAGGGCTTCGCGCGGGCGGTTCCGACGCTCGAGACCATCGTCATCGCCGCGACGCTCTCGCCGCGCTATGTCCGGGCGCTGCGCGGCCGGATCGACGCGCGGATCGCGCTCGTCGACGCGCCCTCGTCAGGCACGATGCGCCGCGCCGAGGAAGGGCGACTGTGCTTCCACCTCGGCGGCGATCCCGAGGCGATCGCGCGGCTTCGGCCGATCTTCGACATCCTCGGCAACAAGGCGGTCCGGATGGGCGGCTTCGGCGCGGCGATGGCCGCGAAGGTGCTGACCGACCTCCTCACCGCCTCCTCCACCGCGCTGACGCGGATTGCTCTCGACTGGGCCGCAGCGCAGGGCATCGACGAGGCGCAGATGCTCGACCTGACCGAGGCGTCGCTCGGGCCGCCATTGCTGACGCCGTGCTGCGACCTCACCGACACCCGCCGTGCGGGCCCGGGCGACGACGACGGCGTGGCCACGCTCGTGGAAAGCGTCGAAGCCGCGCTCGACGCCGCGCTCAAGGGCGCGCATCTGACACCGCCCTTGGCGATGCATGGCCCGTTCGGCTCCCCGCGGTCGCGCGCGCTGCACTGACTTGGCACTCCCGGCGCGGGCAGCCTAGACTGCCGCCATGCGCCCGCTGCCCGCCCCGTTCTCCGACTGGTTCGCCGCCCGCGGCTGGGCGATCCACCCGCACCAGCAGGCGCTGTTCGATCGCACCGACCGGCCGGCGCTGCTGCTCGTCGCGCCGACCGGCGGCGGCAAGACGCTGGCGGGGTTCCTGCCGACGCTCGCGGAACTGGCGGACGGTACGCATCGCGGCCTGCACACGCTCTACATCTCGCCCTTGAAGGCGCTGGCCGCCGACATCCGGCGCAACCTGACGACCCCGGTGAGCGAGATGGCTCTGCCGATCCGGATCGAGGACCGCACCGGCGACACCTCCTACACGAAGCGCCGCCGCCAGCGCGCCGACCCGCCGCATATCCTGCTCACCACGCCCGAAAGCCTCGCGCTCCTGCTGAGCTACGAGGACGCGCCGCGCATCTTCGCTGGGCTTTCCCGCGTCATCGTCGACGAGGTCCACGCGCTCGCCGAATCGAGGCGCGGCGACCAGCTCATGCTCTGCCTCGCGCGGCTGAGCCGCCTCGCCCCCGGCCTGCGCCGCGTGGGATTGTCGGCGACGGTCGAGGACCCCGAAGCCATCGCCCGGTTCCTCGCCCGCCACCCGGACCCGTGCGAGATCCTCGACGCCGATCCCGGCCCCGACCCCGATATCGCGATGCTGACAACCGACACGCCCCCGCCCTGGGCCGGCGGCGGCGGCCGCTACGCGATCCCCGAAGTGCTGGCCGAGGTGCGCCGCCACCGCACGACCCTCATCTTCCACAACACCCGCGCCCAGGCCGAGCTCTTCTTCCGCGACCTCTGGCTCGCCAACGAAGAGGCACTGCCGATCGGCATCCACCACGGCTCGCTCTCGCGCGAGGCGCGGGAGCGTGTGGAGGCGGCGATGGCGAAGGGCGAACTGCGCGCCGTGGTCTGCACCGGATCGCTCGATCTCGGCATCGACTGGGGCGACGTGGACCTCGCGATCCAGGTCGGCGCGCCGAAGAACGTCAAGCGGCTGGTGCAGCGGATCGGGCGCGCCAACCACCGCTACAACGCGCCGTCGAAGGCGCTTCTGGTGCCCGCCAACCGCTGGGAGGTCGTCGAGTGCCAGGCCGCGCTTCAGGCCGTGCGCGACCACGATCTCGACGGCGACCCGCGCGGCCCCGGCCCCCGCGACGTGCTCTGCCAGCACATCCTCATCGCCGCCTCATCCGGCCCCTTCGACGCGGATGCGCTTTACGCCGAAGTCGCCAGCGCCGGACCCTATGCCGGCCTGTCGCGCCCAGATTTCGACGCCTGCCTGGACTTCTGCGCGACCGGTGGCTACGCGCTGAAGGCCTATGACCGCTGGCGGCGGCTGATGCTCAGGGACGGGTTCTGGACGTTGCGCGACCCCCGTGCCGTCCGCGACATCCGCATGAATATCGGCACGATCACCGATGCCGAGATGGTCAAGGTCCGCTGGCAGAACCGCCTCGGCGGCCAGCCGCTGGGCGAGGTCGAGGAAAGCTTCGCCGCGATGCTCACGCCGGGCGAGACCTTCCTGATCGGCGGCCGGGTCGTGCGCTATGTGGGCTTGCGCGAGATGGTTCTGGAGGTGGCGCCCGCGCCGGGCCGCGAACCGAAGATCGCGGTCTTCTCCGGCACCAAGTTCTCCACCTCGACCCAGCTTTCCGAACGCATCCTGAGGATGCTTGGGCAGCAAGCCTGGCCGGACCTTCCCGCCCACACCGCCGAGTGGCTGAGCTTGCAGCGCGAGATCTCGCGCCTGCCCCGACCCGACCGGCTCTTGGTCGAGACCTTCCCGGCCGAGGGCCGCGCCCATCTCTGCGCCTATGGCTTCGCCGGCAAGAACGCCCAGCAGACGCTCGGCCTCCTCCTGACCAAGCGCATGGAGGAGGAGGGGCTGAACCCGCTGGGCTTCGTCGCCACCGATTACGCGACGCTGATCTGGGGGCTCGACCCGGTGCGCGATCCGGCCGCCCTCTTCGACCGCGCCGGTTTGCGCGAGGGGTTGGAGACCTGGCTCGCCGGCAATGCCGTGATGAAGCGCACCTTCCGGAGCGTCGCGCTCGTCGCCGGCCTCATCGCCCGCAACCATCCCGGCCAGCGGAAATCCGGCCGTCAGGCGACCTTCTCCTCCGACATCCTCTACGACACTTTGCGCCGCTACGATCCCGGCCACCTCTTGTTGCAGGTCACGCGCGAGGAGGCGATGCGCGGCCTCGTCGGCTTCGGCCGCATCGAGGCGATGATCGACCGGGTGGGCGACCGCATCGACCATCTGGACCTGCCGCGCGTCACCCCTTTCGCGGCGCCGCTGTTTCTTGAGCACGGCAAGGTGCCGGTCGAGGGCGCGGCGCGCGAGCGGCTTCTGGAGGAAACCGCCTCTCGGCTCATGGCGGAGGCCGGTCTTGGCTGAAACGCCGGCCAGGGGCGCTGCCCGTCATCAATTGGTTCTCGAACCAAATGCGCACCAATGGACAACCCCCGAGGTATTCGGGAACAGAAGAACGGGGAGTTGCCATTTCGTGGTTGCCACGGCAGGAAGCGGGCATGAACGGCCATGACTTTCGCCTTGCCGGCGCGGCTCTCACCGCCCTGCCCTCCGGGGCGCTTTTCTGGGCCACCGAGGCCTGCCTGACCGTCTCGGACCTGCATCTCGGCCGGTCCGAGCGCTACGCGCGCCGCGCGGGCGCGCTGCTGCCGCCCTACGAGATCGCCGAGACGCTGACGCGGCTCGACGCCGACATCGCAGCGACCGGGGCGCGGACCGTGATCTGCCTCGGCGACAGTTTCGACGACCTGGAGGCGGCGCAACTGTCCGAACCCAATGCGCTCTGGCTGGCGCGGCTCATGGCCGGGCGGCGCTGGGTCTGGATCGAGGGCAACCACGATCCCGGCCCGGTCGGCCTCAGCGGCGAACACCTGTGCGAACTGACCCTCGGCCCCCTCGCCTTCCGCCACGTCGCCGTTCCCGGCGCCAGTGGCGAGGTGTCGGGCCATTACCACCCGAAGCTGCGGATCGCCGGCCAGGCACGTCGCTGCTTCCTGATCGACGGGGAACGGGTGATCCTGCCCGCTTACGGCACCTATACCGGCGGGCTCGATTGCGGCAATCATGTTCTCGGCGCGCTGATGGCGCCGGGGGCGGTGGCGGTGCTGACAGGAGATGTCGCGCGGCCGGTGCCGATGCCGCAGGGAAAGGGGACAGGATGACCGAGACGCTGGAACCGGGCCGAGAGGCGAAAGTGCACGGAAGTTTCGCCGGCCAGAGCCTGATGGCCACTTTCGGCGCGGAGATCGCGGCGCTCGGCCCCGGCCATTGCGTGATCGCCGCGCCGATCCTGCCCGGCGCGCGCCAGCAGCATCAGGCGGGCCATGCCGGCCTGACCTTCGCGCTCGGCGATACGGCGGCGGGCTATGCCGCGCTGACCCTGATGCCGGACGAGGCGGAGGTGATGACAGCGGAGATGAAGATCAACCTCCTCGCGCCGGCGCGCGGCGAGCGGCTGATCGCCACCGGACGCGTGGTCAAGGCGGGACGCCGGCTCACCGTCGTCACGGCCGAGGTCGAAGCCGAGGCGGCGGGGCAACGCCGCCTCGTCGCGGTGCTGCAGGGCACGATGGTCCCGGTGACGGCCTGATTTCAGGCCGTCAGCCCCTCGGGCTCGGACAGCCCGTTGGCGCGGCAGCAGGCGGTGAGCGTGTTGGCGAGAAGGCAGGCGATGGTCATCGGGCCGACGCCGCCCGGGACCGGGGTGATGGCGCCCGCGACCTCGGCACAGCTCTCGTAGTGAACGTCGCCCACGAGCTTGGTCTTGCCGTCCTTCTCGATCCGGTTGATGCCGACGTCGATCACCGTGGCGCCGGGCTTGACCCAGTCGCCGGGGATCATCTCGGGCCGGCCCACGGCGGCGACGAGGATGTCGGCGCGGCGGCAGACCTCGGCGAGATCCTTGGTGCGGCTATGGGCGATGGTGACGGTGCAGCTGTCGCCGAGGAGAAGCTGCGCCATCGGCTTGCCGACGATGTTCGAGCGGCCGACGACGACCGCGTTCAGCCCTGAGAGCGAGCCGTGGTGGTCGCGCAGCATCATCAGGCAGCCCAAGGGCGTGCAGGGCACCATCGACTTCTGCCCGGTGCCGAGAAGCCCCACGTTCGAGATGTGGAACCCGTCCACGTCCTTCGCCGGATCGATCGAGTTGATCACCAGGTCCGAGTTCAGATGCCCCGGCAGCGGCAGCTGCACGAGGATCCCGTGCACGTTCGGATCCTTGTTGAGCCGGTCCACGAGCGCCAGAAGCTCGGCCTCGGAGGTCTCCGCCGGCAGCTTGTGCTCGTAGGAGTTCATCCCCGCCTCGATCGTGGACTTGCCCTTGGAACGGACATAGACCTCGCTCGCCGCATCCTGGCCCACGAGGACCACCGCGAGCCCCGGCGTGATGCCGTTTTCTTCCTTCAGACGCACGACATGCTCGGCCACCCGCGCCCGAACATTGGCCGCGAAGGCCTTGCCGTCGATGATCTTCGCGCTCATTACCGCTTCCTTTTTTCTGTCCAGCCGCCCGCCGGCGCAGTGCGCCGCTTCCCGCGGATTGCGCCCCGTCCGGGGCGCGCAAGTCGCGCGTCCGGGCGGGGCTCGATGCCCCGCCCGGACGCTCGCGTTCCTAGAACAGGCCCTCGACATGGCCCTCTTCGTTCAGCCGGATCACTTCGGCCGACGGCACCTTGGGCAGGCCCGGCATGGTCATGATCTCACCGCAGATCACCACGATGAAGCCGGCGCCGGCCGAGAGCCGCACCTCGCGCACCGGAACCGAGTGGCCGGTCGGCGCGCCGCGGCGGTTCGGGTCGGTGGTGAAGCTGTACTGG
>JBFKMA010000090.1:0-8348 GCA_041630175.1 Albidovulum sp. | reverse complement strand
CGGCGCAGACCCTGTTCGGCCACCGGCAGGCCGTCCCTGGCGATCCGTGCCTCTTCCTCGACGATTTCGCGGATACGGGCGAGGAACCAGGGGTCGAAGGCGGTGACGTGCTGGATCTCGTCGTCCGAAAGCCCGCGGCGCATGGCCTGGGCGATGAGCCGCATGCGGTCCGGCGTCTGGCCGGAGATCGCCTTGACGATGGCGGCATGGTCGGGCGCGCCCTCGATCTTGATCTCGTCGAAGCCGGTGAGGCCGGTCTCCATCGAGGCCAGCGCCTTTTGCAGCGATTCATGGATCGTGCGGCCGATGGCCATCGCCTCGCCCACCGACTTCATCGCGGTGGTCAGTTCCGCCTTGGCGCCCGGGAACTTCTCGAAGGCGAAGCGCGGGATCTTGGTCACGACATAGTCGATGGTCGGCTCGAAGCTCGCCGGGGTCACCTTGGTGATGTCGTTGTCGAGTTCGTCGAGCGTGTAGCCCACGGCGAGCTTCGCCGCGATCTTGGCGATCGGGAAGCCGGTGGCCTTCGACGCCAGCGCCGAGGAGCGCGACACGCGCGGGTTCATCTCGATCACCACCATGCGGCCGTCCTTGGGATTGATCGCCCACTGGACGTTGGAGCCGCCGGTCTCGACCCCGATCTCGCGCAGCACGGCGATCGAGCCGTTGCGCATGATCTGGTATTCCTTGTCGGTCAGCGTCAGCGCCGGGGCGACGGTGATCGAATCGCCGGTATGCACGCCCATCGGATCGACGTTCTCGATCGAGCAGACGATGATCGCGTTGTCCGCCTTGTCGCGGACGACCTCCATCTCGTATTCCTTCCAGCCGAGCAGGCTCTCGTCGACGAGGATCTGCGCCATCGGCGAGGCGTCGAGGCCCGAGCGGCAGATGCGCTCGTAATCGTCGCGGTTGTAGGCGACGCCGCCGCCGGTGCCGCCGAGCGTGAAGGCGGGGCGGATGATCGCCGGCAGACCGATCTCTTCGAGCGCGTCCATCGCCTCGGCGACGCCGGCGTTGACGTCGTAGCGGCCGTTCTCCTTCTTCGGCGCGGCGATGATCGTCGCCTTGGGATTCTCGAGCCCGATGCGGTCCATCGCCTCGCGGAAGAGCTTGCGATCCTCGGCCATTTCAATGGCCTGGCGGTTGGCGCCGATCAACTCGACATTGAACTTGTCGAGAACCCCCATATCGGCGAGCGCCAGCGAGGTGTTGAGGCCGGTCTGCCCGCCCATCGTCGGCAGGAGCGCGTCGGGGCGTTCCTTCTCGATGATCTTGGCGACGATCTCGGGGGTGATCGGCTCGATATAGGTGGCGTCGGCCATGCCGGGATCGGTCATGATCGTAGCGGGATTCGAGTTCACCAGGATGACCCGGTAGCCTTCCTCGCGCAGGGCCTTGCAGGCCTGGGCGCCGGAATAGTCGAACTCGCAGGCCTGCCCGATGACGATGGGGCCGGCTCCGATGATCATGATGGATTTGATATCGGTTCTTTTCGGCATGGCGGACCCCTTCGCGCAAACTGGCGGGGTTATAGACGGAACCGGCTGCGGCGCAACCCCTGTCGGTCAGAGTTCGGCCGGCTTTTGGCGGACGATCCGGTAGAGCGCGGCAAGCACGGTCAGCCAGGCGAGACACGACAGCCAGACATAGTTGGCGGCGGGCCAGGGAAGGAGGTGGATATGGCCGAAAACACCCCAGAGAGACGGCAGCCAGACGACGCCCAGAACCGCGGCCGTGCGGCGCATCGGCACGAGCCCGGCGAGACCGGGCAGCAGAAGCATCGGCATGAGGTAGTAGTGCTGCCATCCGAGCGGCCCGAAGAGCGGTAGGATGATCGCCATCGCCAGAAGCCCGAAGCCGAGCCGGATCCGCTGTTGCCACGGCCGGAGCCTGTGCAGGAAGGCCGCGACGATCGCCGCGGCGGTCAGTGTCAGGAGCGGCGCGATCCAGCCGGGGAAATCGCGGATCACGAAGGTCGGCAGGTGCGTCGGAATCGGCTCGGTCAGGCCGAGCGCCATGGCCAGCGTCAGGAGCGCGGGCAGCACCGAGGTGTTGACGGCGACGAGCAGCACGTTTGCCTTCACCTCGCGCACCGCTTGCAGAAACTCGAGATGCGCAGGCAGGCCGGCCAGTGCGAGGCTGAAGAGCCCGAGCGCCGCGCCGACCACGGCGAAGGCGGCGAGCGCGCGGTATTGCCGGTCGACGAGGAAGATCAGCGCAAAGGCCGCCGGGGTGACCTTGATCGCAACCGCGAGCGCAAGGGCGGTCCCCGCGGCGCACGGGCGGCCGCTGCCGAGGCAATGAAAGGCCAGCAGGACGAGGAAGGTGACGGTGATCGTCGGCTGGTTGTGCCAGATCGCGTGGTAACTCTGAATCGACAGCGTCAGCATCGCCAGGCCGGTCAGGGTCCAGACCGTCACGCTCCAGTGGGCGGGTTTCAGCAGGCGGCCGGCGAGGTGGACCGAACCCGCGAGGAGCGGAACCTGCACCAAGGTGG
This sequence comes from Albidovulum sp., assembly GCA_041630175.1. Lineage (GTDB taxonomy): Bacteria > Pseudomonadota > Alphaproteobacteria > Rhodobacterales > Rhodobacteraceae > Albidovulum. Next base: position 5,848 of record JBFKMA010000090.1, on the reverse strand, counting down.
CGGCGTCGGCAAAGCCCTGCGGACTGACGACTGTGGTCAAGGGCGCGATCAGCGCCGCCCAGAGCGGCGGATAGACGTAGGGAAAGCTCACCCGTTCGCCGATGCCGAGCCGCTCCATCGCGGGTTGCCAACTCTCCGCGACGCCGCCGAAAAAGCCCGGCGGCGCGGCGTAGATCAGGCCCGGCTCGCCGTTCTGCCAGAGCCAGCCGGCGATGTAGAGCGCCGAGAGATCCTCGGCCCAGTCGCCCCAGCGCAGCGCGATCACCGCGATCGACCAGAGCGCGAGCAGCGTCACCGAGAGCGTCCGGTCGTGCGCGAGGCCCGGGGCGAGCGGACCGGCGCCGGCGGAAAGGCGGTCCGTGCGTGTCGGTTCGGTCATGGCGGCTACCGGTTCCTGTCGCGGCCGGGAATGTGTCGGCGAGACGCTAGCCGCCGCGGCACGATTTGAAAAGGTCGGGGCCGCCCTTGACTTCGACGCGTGCACGCGGTGTATCGGCGCGAACCACGATTTCGCCTCTCGAAAGGGGACGCATATGCACGCCTATCGCAGCCATACCTGCGCGGAACTCAACAAGTCCCATGCCGGGGAGACGGTGCGGCTGTCGGGCTGGGTGCACCGGGTGCGCGACCATGGCGGGGTGCTGTTCATCGACCTGCGCGACCATTACGGGGTGACGCAGGTTCTCGCCGACGGCGACAGCCCGGCCTTCGCCGCGATCGAGAAGCTGCGGGCCGAGACGGTGATCCGCGTCGACGGCCGCGTGAAGGCGCGCGACGCGTCGCTGGTCAACGCGAAGATCCCGACCGGCGAGATCGAGGTCTATGTGAACGAGATCGAGGTGCTGGGGCCGGCCGAGGAACTGCCGCTCCTGGTCTTCGGTGACCAGGAATACCCCGAGGAGACGCGCCTCACCTACCGCTTCCTCGACCTGCGCCGCGAGAAGCTGCACCGCAACATGATGCTGCGCAGCCAGGTCGTGCGCTCGATGCGCAACCGGATGTGGGCGGCGGACTTCACCGAGTACCAGACCCCGATCATCACCGCCTCGAGCCCCGAGGGCGCGCGCGACTTCCTCGTGCCGTCGCGGCTGCATCCGGGCAAGTTCTACGCGCTGCCGCAGGCGCCGCAGCAGTTCAAGCAGCTGATCATGGTGGCGGGCTTCGACAAGTACTTCCAGATCGCGCCCTGCTTCCGCGACGAGGATCCGCGCGCCGACCGGTCGCCCACCGACTTCTACCAGCTCGACATGGAGATGAGCTTCGTCGAGCAGGAGGACATCTTCGCGGTGATCCAGCCGGTGCTGCAGGGCGTGTTCGAGGAATTCGGCGGCGGCCACCGGGTCGACAGCGTCTGGCCGCGGATCTCCTACCGCGACGCGGCGGTCTGGTACGGAACCGACAAGCCGGACCTGCGCAACCCGATCCGGATGCAGGTGGTCTCCGAGCATTTCGCCGGCTCGAGCTTCACGGTCTTCGCCAAGCTTCTGGAGACCGAGGGCAACCAGATCCGCGCGATCCCTGCGCCGGGCGGCGGCAGCCGCAAGTTCTGCGACCGGATGAACGCCTTTGCCCAGAAGGAAGGGCTGCCGGGCATGGGCTACATCTTCTGGCGCGAGGCCGAGGACGGCTCGGGCATGGAAGCCGCCGGGCCGATCGCCAAGAATATCGGCCCCGAACGCACCGAGGCGATCCGCCAGCAGCTCGGCCTCGGCAAGGGCGACGCGGCCTTCTTCCTCGGCGGCAAGCCGAAGGCCTTCGAGGCCGTCGCGGGCCGGGCGCGCAACGTCATCGGCGAGGAGCTCGGCCTGACCGAGAAGGATCGATTCGCCTTCTGCTGGATCGTCGATTTCCCGATCTACCAGCAGGATCCCGAGACCGGCGCCCTGGATTTCGACCACAACCCGTTCTCGATGCCGCAGGGCGGCATGGAGGCGCTGATGGGCGATCCCCTGAAGGTCGTGGGCTACCAGTACGACCTTGCCTGCAACGGCTACGAGATCGTCTCGGGCGCGATCCGCAACCACAAGCCGGAGATCATGTTCAAGGCCTTCGAGCTTGCCGGCTACGGCCGCGAGGAGGTCGAGAAGCGCTTCGGCGGCATGGTCAAGGCGTTCAAGTTCGGCGCCCCGCCGCACGGTGGCTGCGCCGCCGGGATCGACCGGATCGTGATGCTGCTCGCGGACGAGATCAACATCCGCGAGGTGATCATGTTCCCGATGAACCAGCGCGCCGAGGACCTGATGATGGGCGCGCCCTCGGAACCGACGCCGGAGCAGTTGATGGAGCTGGGGCTGAGGGTGGTGGAGCCGGACGCCTAGCTCAGGCGACGCCCAGATCGACCTCGTCGGAGATTTGCCGGAGCCAGTCGCGCAATGCCTCGAGGCGGGGGTCCCGGAAGTTCGATTTCGGACGCACGAGATACATGCTCCGTTCCCATGCGACCGACAGCGGGTTCAGGCGCACCAGGCTGCCCGCCGCAAGCTCGAACGGGATCATGCGCAGATCGGCCATCGCCACGCCGTTGCCTGCGAGCGCGTAGTCGAGCGCGATCGCGCGGTTGTCCAGCCGGATGATGTCGGCGTCGTCGGGAATCGCCACTCCGGCGGCGTCGAGCCAGCACGTCCAGTCGCTTTCGGGGGCCTTGGTCGTCGCGAGCGGGAGCCGGACGATCTCGGCGGCGTCGAGCGGAAGGTCGCGCCCGGCAACCATGACAGGCGCGCAGACCGGACTGATGACGTCGCGGTAGATGAGTTCGACTTCGAGATTCGGCCAGTCCCCGAGGCCGTAGCGGATCGCCGCGTCCATGTCCGATGTCTCGAAGCCCACGATGCCGAAGTCGAGGTCGATCTCGATGGCGATATCGGGATGGGCGTCCCGGAACTCGGGCAAGCGGCGCACCAGGACGCGGCTGCCGTAGAAAGGCGCCACGGAGATCCGCAGCGGCCGGATCAGGCGCTCGCTGACCAGCGTGTCGGTCGCGGATTCGATCCGGTCGAGCGCTGCGGTGAGCGCCAGCGCGTAGTCCTCCGCCTCTGGGGTGAGCCGGACCCCGCGCGTGATGCGCCGGAACAGCGGTTGGCCGAGCGAGTCCTCAAGCGCCTTGATCTGGTGGCTGATCGCCGCGTGGGTCACATGCAGCTCGTCGGCCGCGCCCTTGAAGCTCAGATGCCGGGCCGCGGCCTCGAAGGCTCGGAGCTGCTTGAGGTTGGGCAGACGACGAGGCACCGGGACCTCACGTTAGAAAATCTAACTCATGTTCCGAGAAACGGTCGTTTGTTGTCAATGGCAGGGAGGCGGTAGGGCTGGACCGGCAGAAGCTGTGCCGAAGGAGACGCCCGATGACCCGCCAGACATTGACCGGAGGCCTTCGAGCGCCCGATCTTCTGTTTCTTCAGTACCGAGGGCTGACACCCGCCGAGGTCGAGGCGCTTGCCGTCTCCAGCGGCAAGACCGAATTTCGGTGCCGAGCCTGCGCGCGGATCGCCCGGGCGCTGCTGGCAGCCTCCCGGTGGTTCGAGGCGAGGAGCGGACAGGCGACGCCGGCGCCCTGAGGCCGCCGCGGCGCCCCGGAAGGTGGGGATGTCCCGGCCAGCACGGGCGTGTCCAAAGCGCGTGGCTCGCAGGCTCCTTTTCGCCTCAGTCGCGCATTGAGGTCAATCCGGATGTATCTAAATACCATGAGTTTATTTGGCTTCGGCCGGTTGCCGGTCGCGCCCCGGGTTCCGGGCGAGGCCATGTCGTCTTCGAGAGGCCGGCGGCCTGACGTTGCCGGGAATGGGGCGCCGGTAGCACGCCTTTCGCGGGTCGACGGCACCGGCTAGCCTGCCGGTCACGGAGGGCGGCAATGGTTGGAGCGATGAGCCCCGGAGAGACGGTCGAGGGCTGGCGGCCGCCGCCGCGGCCGGGTCCGGCGCGGATCGCGGGCCGGTACGCCGAGCTCGAGCGGCTCGACCCCGCGCGGCACGCGGCGGAAATTCACCGCGCCAATTCGGCGAGCGACGCGATCTGGGATTACCTGCCCTACGGGCCGTTTCCGTCCGTGGCGGACTACCGCGACTGGGTGGCGGAGATGGCGGCGGGGGTGGATCCCTTCTTTTACGCGATCCGCGATCTGGACAGCGGCCGCTGGGGCGGTGTGGCGAGCTGGCTCCGGATCGCACCGGAGGCCGGCTCGATCGAGGTTGGCCACATCCATCTCGCGCCGGCGCTGCAGCGGCGCCGCGCGGCGACCGAGGCGATGTACCCGATGATGCGCTGGGCGTCCGAGGCCGGCTACCGACGCTACGAGTGGAAGTGCGATGCACTGAACCTTGCCTCGCGGCGGGCGGCGGAACGGCTCGGGCTTAGCTACGAGGGCGTGTTCCGGCAGGCGTCGGTCGTCAAGGGCCGGAACCGCGACACCGCCTGGTTCGCGGCGATCGACAGGGAGTGGCCGGCGCTCGATGCGGCCTATCAGGCGTGGCTAACCCCTGAGAACTTCGATTCGGCGGGCCGCCAGCGCCGCGCGCTCGCCGCGCTCACTGCGCCGGTGCGGGTGAGCTCCGACCCCGGCGCTCACCGCGACCTAGACTATGGCGTTATCGGCGAGACGGCCGGCGATCATCGACTGCAGCTCCGACACCAACCTTTCGACGGCGCCGCCGCCCCTGCGGCTGAACGAGAGGTCCGAGGCTGCCTCGGCCAGGGCCGAGTCGCCGGCGCTGCGGGCGATGCCGCCGAGGAACTGCGTCAAGTAGTCCAGCGTATCGTCGTCGGGTTCGCGCGAGAGCAGTTCGGCCACGTGCTGGAGATCGTCGCGGAGCGCAAGCGCGTCGGGCGACACCTTGCCCATCTGGACCGGGCGAGGCCCGTTCGGCCGGCTTTCCGGCGGGAGATGGGCGAGGACCGCAGCCTGGAACGCGGCGATGGAATTGGTGGGTTTAGGCAGGAAGTCGTCGGCGCCGGCGTCGAGGGCCTCGCCCCGGAGCAGGTCGTCGCCCGAGGTGGCGAGGATCACCGGCACGCGTGGGCTGGTGCGAGACAAATCGCGCACCAGCTGCAGCCCGGAGCCGTCGGGCAGGCCGAGGTCGACGATCGCGATCGAGGGGCGGTACACCGCGAGGTGGCGGGCGGCGGCGCGCAGGCAGTCGGCCCGCCTGATTCGCGCCCCGGAGCGCAGGCAGAGCAGCCGCATCGCCTCGCAGGCGAACCTGCTGTCCTCAACGACGAGAACGGTCTGCCCGAGCAGTGGACGTTCCGCGGTGGGCTTGCGGCTGGCGAGTATGTCTTCGGCGGTCTGAGGCATGGCAGGTCCCCGGCAGGCAGTTGGGGAATTAACGCAACGATTGCCTAACGCAGGGTTAAGCGCCCTCACGGCGCCGTCGACGCGTCCTTTGTCCCCTTGCGGGCGGTGGCCGCGATCCGCATAACCCCGGCGACGCCGAAGGAGTGAGCGATGATCGGACGCCTGAACCATGTCGCCATCGCCGTGCCCGATCTCGAGGCCGCGGCGGCGCAATACCGCGACACCCTCGGTGCGCGGGTGGGCGCGCCGCAGGACGAGCCCGACCACGGGGTCACCGTGGTCTTCATCGAGTTGCCGAACACCAAGATCGAGCTGCTCTACCCCCTGGGCGAGAACTCCCCGATCAAGGGCTTCCTCGAGAAGAATCCCTCGGGCGGGATTCATCACGTCTGTTACGAGGTCGAGGACATCCGCGCCGCCCGCGACCGGCTGAAGGCGACAGGCGCCCGTGTGCTCGGCGACGGCGAGCCGAAGATCGGCGCGCACGGCAAGCCGGTGCTGTTCCTGCATCCGAAGGACTTCGCCGGTACCCTCGTCGAGCTGGAGCAGGTCTGATGGGGATCG
>JBFKMA010000089.1:0-8382 GCA_041630175.1 Albidovulum sp. | reverse complement strand
CTGCAGGCGGTGGCCGCGGGAGACGGCTTCGACGTGATCCTGGCCGACCACGACATGCCCGCGAAGGACGGGCCTTCGCTCGCGACCGCCTTGCGGGCGGCCGGGGCCGCGGCGCCGATCCTGCTCCTGTCGTCGGATCCCCATGCGGCGGCGACCGGAGAGATCGCCGCCGTGCTGCAAAAGCCGATCCTGCGCTCGGACCTCTTCCGCGTCCTGCAGGACCTCTCCTGCCCGGCCGGAGGCGTGGCGCCCCTGCCGTGGCCCGAAGCGCCGGTCGCCGGGCTGCGGCAGATGCGGGTTCTCGCCGCCGAGGACAACCGAACCAACCAGCTCGTCTTCCGCAAGATGGTCGCGGATCTCGACATCGACCTGCAATTCGCCGGCAACGGACGCGAGGCGGTGGAACTGTGGCGCAGCTTCCGCCCGGACCTGATCTTCATGGATATCTCGATGCCCGACATGGACGGTCGCGCCGCCGCCCGCGCGATCCGCGCGGGCGAGGCGGAGCGCGACCTGCCCCGCGTGCCGATCGTGGCGCTGACCGCCCATGCGATGGAAGGCGACAGCACGCCGATCCTCGCCGCCGGGATCGACCATTACCTCACGAAGCCGCTGAAAAAGGCCGCGATTGCCGCGCAGATCGGCGCGGCCTGTCCCGCCGACGCGCGCCCCGCGCTCGGCGCGGCGGAGACGGCCGCCTGACGATGCGGGACGCGACCCGCGCCGCCCCCGGAGAAGTGAGCGTGGCGGCGCGGGGGGCGCCTCACTCCGCGGTGAGGATCTCCAGGAACACCGCCCCGAACCGCGCCGCCTTCAGCTCGCCCATGCCGCCGACCCGCTCCAGCTCGGCGAGGCTGCGCGGCCGGGTCTCGGCGATCTTGCGCAGGGTCGAATGGGTGCAGCTGAGATACTTGCCGCATCCGTCCTCGCCGCGCGCCAGCTCCGCCTGCGCCGCGATCAGCCGGTCGAAGACCGCGCCCTCCGACCGCCCGGCGAGCTTGCGGCGCGCCGGATGCACCGTTTCGGCGGCGCCGGTGATCACTTCGAGAAACGCCGCGCCGTAGCTTTCGAGCTTCTTCGCGCCGACCCCGGTCACCCGCGCCATCTGGTCGAGCGTCGCGGGCCGCGTCTCGGCCATCTCGATCAGCGTGCGGTCGGGGAAGATCACGTAGGCCGGCACCCGCGCGGCCTCCGCGAGCGCCCGGCGCTTGGCCTTGAGCGCGGAAAGGAGCGGCGCGTCCTCCTCCGATACGAGGGTTTTCACCACCGGCTTGCCCGCCGCCTTGCGGATCGTATCGCGGCGCAGCGTGATCGCGGTCTCGCCCCTGAGGATCGGCAGCGCCGGGTCGGTCATGCGGAAGGCGCCGTGGCGCTCGGGGTCGGGGCGGATGAGGTCGTGGCCCATCATCTGCCGGAACACCGCCTGCCACTGCGCCTTGGGCAGGTCGCGGCCGACGCCGAAGGTCGGTAGCGCGTCGTGGCCGCGTTGGCGGACCTTGTCGGTCGGATTGCCGGTGAGGATGTCGATCAGGTGCCCGGCGCCGAAGCTCTCGCCGGTCCTGAGGATCGCCGAGAGCGCCTTCCTGACCGCGTCGGTGCCGTCGAAGGTTTCGGGCGGCGCATCGCACAGATCGCAGGCGCCGCAGGGCTCCGCCAGTTCGCCGAAATAGCCCAGAAGCCGCTGACGCCGGCACGAGGTCGCCTCGGCGAGACCGAGGAGCGCGTTCAGACGGGCATGGTCGGCCGCCTTGCGCTCGGCCGGCGCGAGGCCCTCGTCGACCTGGGCGCGGCGCAGGCGGATGTCGTCGGGGCCGTAGAGCGTCAGCGTCTCGGCCGGCGCGCCGTCGCGGCCGGCGCGGCCGATCTCCTGGTAATAGGCCTCTATCGACTTCGGCAGGTCGGCATGCGCCACCCAGCGGATGTCGGGCTTGTCGATGCCCATGCCGAAGGCCACGGTGGCGACGACGATCAGCCCGTCCTCGCGCTGGAACCGCGCCTCGACCTCGCGGCGGTCGTCGGCCTCCATGCCGCCGTGATAGTGGCAGGCGGCGTGGCCCTCGGCGCGCAAGGCCTGGGCCAGCGTCTCGGTCTTGGCCCGGGTCGCGGTGTAGACGATGCCCGACTGGCCGCGCCTTGCGGCCGCGAAGGCGAGGATCTGGCGGCGCGGCTGGTCCTTCACTTCGAAGGCGAGGTGGATGTTCGGCCGGTCGAAGCCGCGCAGGAAGCTCTGCGGGGCCTGGCCGTCGAAGAGCCGCGCGACGATCTCGGCGCGCGTCTCCTCGTCGGCGGTGGCGGTGAAGGCGGCGAGCGGCACGTCGAGCGCCCGGCGCAGCTCGCCGATCCGGAGATAGTCGGGGCGGAAGTCGTGGCCCCATTGGCTCACGCAATGCGCCTCGTCCACCGCGATGAGCCGGATCCCGACACGCCGCAGCAGCGCCATCGTGCCGCCCGAGGCGAGCCGCTCGGGCGCCATGTAGAGAAGTTTCAGCCGGCCCTCGTCGAGGGCCGCGAAGACCTCCTCGGTCTCCTCCTCGGTATTGCCGGAGGTGAGCGCCCCGGCCTCGACGCCGGCCGATCGCAGCGCCCGCACCTGGTCGCGCATCAGCGCGATGAGCGGCGAGATCACCACCGTCACGCCGTCGCGGAGCAGCGCGGGGAGCTGGTAGCAGAGTGACTTGCCGCCGCCCGTCGGCATGATCGCGAGCGTGTTGCGGCCTTCGGCCACGGCGGCGACGATCTCGGCCTGGCCGGGACGGAAGGCGTCAAATCCGAAGACGGAGGAAAGCAGTCCCTCGGCGCGGGTCATGGCTCGCGTCTCTCGTTGGCTCGATGGGCCGAGCCTTTCACAGCCGGCCGGCAGGGGCAAGGATCAGTAGCCGACGAAGAAGCCGGCGTTGCGGATCAGCGCGCGCTGCAGGACGATAACGAGGATGATCGCGACCAGGGGCGCGAGGTCGACGCCGGAGATGCGCGGCAGGAACCGCCGGATCGGGCCGTAGATCGGTTCGAGAAGCTGCGTGAGCCCGTACCAGATCTGCGAGACGAGCGGCTGGCGGATGTTCAGGACCTGGAAGCTGATCAGCCAGGACATCACGATATGCGCGATGATGAAGATCTGCAGGAGGCTGAGGCAGATGCTCAGCACGTCGTAGATGATGCCCATGGACCGGTCCCTCTCGCTTTGGCGCAGAAGTAATCGCCGGCGCGGTCCTCCGCAACCGTCTTACGCGACGTTGCCGATTGACGCTGCGGCCGGACTGCGGCAGGCCGGGCGCGGACCGCCGCAGAGAGGAATGCCGATGTATCCCTTCGTCCGCATGGCCAAGGAAATCTGGATCAACCGACGCGCCGCGCCGCTCGGGCTCATGGACACGCATGTCTCGCACCATGTCTGCTGGCCCTGGGATCTCGACCTCTGGGTGGAGCTGAACAACGGCCGGACACTGACGCTCTACGATCTCGGGCGGATCCCGCTGGCGATGCGCACCGGCCTCATCGGCGTGCTGCGGCGCCGGCGCTGGGGGATCACGGTTGCCGGCAACACCTTGCGCTACCGGCGGCGCGTGCGGATGTTCGACCGCGTCGAGATCCGCAGCCGCTGCATCGGCTGGGACGCGCGCTTCCTCTACATGGAGCAGAGCATGTGGCGCGGCGGCGAATGCACGAGCCACATGCTCCTGCGCTCGGCCATCACCTCGCCCGAGGGGATCGTGCCCCCCGAGCAGGTGCTGGCGGCGATGGGCAGAGAGGTGCCGCGCCCCGACCTGCCGGACTGGGCGCAGGCCTGGATCGCCGCGGATGCACGCCGGCCCTGGCCGCCCGAGCGGTGACGGCCGCAGCTTCGGCGAAAGACCGCGCCGCGCCTTGCGCCGCCCCCGGAATTGGGGCTTGATCGCCGAAAATTCCGAGGGGCGTGGATGATGGCAGTGTCGGCGAGGAAGCGGATCTGGGGCTGGTTCTTCTTCGACTGGGCGAGCCAGCCCTACAACACGCTGCTCCTGACCTTCATCTTCGCGCCCTATGTCAAGGAACTCTTGGGCGACGGCACCCGCGCTCAGGCCGCCTGGGGCTACGGCGTCGGCGTGGCGGGGCTGGTGATCGCGGTGCTGGCGCCGGTGCTCGGCGCGGTGGCCGACCGGGCCGGCGGGCGGCTGCGGTTCATCTGGCTGTTTTCGAGCCTTTACGTCTTCGGAGCCGCGGTGCTGTGGTTCGCCGCACCGGGCAGCTTCAACCTGACGCTGACGCTCCTGGCCTTCGCCGTTGGGCTGATCGGGATGGAGTTCGCGACGATCTTCACCAACGCGATGCTGCCGGATCTCGGCGCGCGCGAGGAGATCGGCCGGATCTCCGGCAGCGGCTGGGCCTTCGGCTATCTCGGCGGGCTGATCACGCTCGTGCTGATGCTCGCGCTGTTCCAGACCGACCCGGAAAGCGGGCGGACGCTTGTCGGGCTGCCGCCGCTCTTCGGCCTCGACCCCGAGGCGCGCGAGGGCACCCGGATCGTCGGGCCGCTGACCGCGGTATGGTACGCGGTGTTCATGGTGCCGTTCTTCCTCTGGGTGCGCGAGCCGCGCGGCCTCGCGACGATCCCGGTCGCGGTGGCGGCGCGGCAGGCGCTGCCCGACCTGTGGCAGACCCTGCGCAGCCTGCCGGGACAGCGGAGCCTCTCGGCCTATCTCCTGTCGTCGATGTTCTACCGGGACGCCTTGAACGGCATCTACACGTTCGGCGGCATTTATGCGGCCGGCGTTCTCGGCTGGCACGTCACCGACACCGGCAAGTTCGGGATCCTCGCGATCATCACCGGCGCGCTCTTCGCCTGGCTCGGCGGCCGCGCGGACAGCCGCTTCGGCCCGAAACCGGTGATCACGCTCAACGTCGTCGCGCTGACGGTGATCGCCTTGGCCGTGGTCTTCGTGTCGCGCGACAGCGTCTTCGGCATCGCCGTCGGCCCGGAAAGCGCCGCGCCGGACATCGCCTTCTACGCGATCGGCGCGCTGATCGGCGCGGCGGGCGGCGCGCTGCAATCGGCGAGCCGCACCATGATGGTGCGCCAGGCGCATCCCGAGCGGATGACCGAGGCCTTCGGCCTCTACGCGCTCGCCGGCAAGGCGACCTCGTTCGTCGCGCCGCTGTCGATCGGGGTGATGACCGATGTGACAGGCAGCCAGCAACTCGGTATCCTGCCGCTGATCGGGCTGTTCGGCGTCGGACTCGTGCTGCTGGCATGGGTGAACCCGGACGGAGGAGGGACGTGATGCTTCGATTTCTGTGGGTGGTGGCGGTGTCCGCGGGCCTCGCCGGTTCGGCCTCGGCCGAGCAGCTGGCCAACCAGCTTTTCGGCGCCAAGGCGACCGCCTCGGCCCAGAAGCCGCTGGCGATCGGCACCTATGCCAAGGGCTGCGGTGCGGGCTTCGCGCAACTGCCGGAGAGCGGGCCGACCTGGCAGGCGATGCGGCTGTCGCGCAACCGCAACTGGGGCCATCCCGAGCTCGTGCGCTTCGTGACCGACCTCTCGGCCACAGCGCGGCAACTCGGCTGGGCCGGGCTTTATGTCGGCGACATGAGCCAGCCGCGCGGCGGGCCGATGACCTCGGGCCATTCGAGCCACCAGATCGGGCTCGACGCCGATATCTGGATGCGGCCGCCCGAGCGGCTGAACCTGAGCCGGGCCGAGCGCGAGAGCATCAGCTCGATCTCGGTGCGGACCGAGGACCAGAAGCGCGTCAACGGCAACTGGACCGCGACGCATCACCGGCTCCTGCAGGCCGCCGCCTCGGATCCGCGGGTCGACCGCATCTTCGTGGCCGCCGCGGTGAAGATCGAGATGTGCCGGACCGCGCGGCCCTCCGACAAGGCCTGGCTGCAGAAGGTGCGGCCGCTTTACGGCCACGATTCGCATTTCCACGTGCGGCTGAAATGCCCTGCGGGTTCGCGGCTCTGCCAGACCCAGACGCCGACGGTGGCCGAATTGTCCAACGGCGGCGATGGCTGTGATGCGTCGCTGACCTGGTGGGTGACGGAGTATCTCGAACAGCTGAAGGACGCGCCGAAGCAGCCGAAGGGGCCGCGCAAGCGGGGCGCACGCGACTACACGATGGCGGATCTGCCCGGTCAATGCGCCGCGGTTCTCGCCTCGGACTGAGCCTCGCGCTGGCGGCGGGGCTCGCCGACGCGGCCGGGGCCGCGCCGCGGGCGGTGCTTGTCGGCAGCTACGAATGGCAGGGAGAGGGCGAGCGGTTCGGCGGGTTTTCCGGCCTCGAGCTTGCCGATGACGGGCTCGGCTTCATCGCGGTCTCGGATTCCGCCGCGGTCTTCGAGGGGCGCCTGGTCCGCGGCCCGGACGGCGTGGTGAACGGCGTCGATTCCGGCCCGCCGGTCGTACCGCCGTCGCATCACGGCACGCCGGTCGCCGCGCCTATGGACGATGCCGAAGGCCTGGCCATCGGCCCGGACGGCACGATCTACGTCTCCTACGAGAGCTACGACCGCGTCGTGCAGTACCGCGATGCTGGCGCCACCTGGGTAGCCGAATTCTGGCCCGAGGCCTTCGCGGGCTTCGAGCTCAACGCCGGAATCGAGGCCCTGGCGATCGACGCGTCGGGCGCGCTCTTCGCGCTGCCGGAACGCTACGGGCCGCCGGGGACGCCCACCCCGGTCTTCCGGATGCAGGGCGCGCAATGGGACCAGCCGTTCACGCTCCGCCGCGACGGCGACTGGTGCCCGGTCGGGGCGGATTTCGGCCCGGACGGCCGGCTCTATCTTCTGGAACGCGACTACTGGCCGCTCATCGGCTTCATGAGCCGGGTGCGGCGGATCGCGATCGCGGACGGACTTGTGACGGCCGACGAGGTGCTCTTCGAGACCGGCGCCGGGGTGCACGGCAATCTCGAAGGCATCGCGGTGTGGCGGGATTCGGCGGGCGCGGTGCGCCTGACGATGATCGCGGACGACAATTTCCTGCCGGCCGGGCGCACCGAGATCGTGGACTACCGGGTCGAGGAATGACGCCGGCGGCGGCCGGAAAGCGTCTGCCCGCTTGCGTTGATCTCACCCGGCTCGGTGCAATTGTTACAAGAATGACAGCAAACGTTGCGCAAAAGCTTTTGACAAACACAAGATATGTGGCAACCTGTCACTAACGGCAACGCAGAGAAAGGAGGTGATCCAGTGTCTAGAGTGATATTGGAGAGAGGTGTCGGGACAGTCAGGGGGGCCGTGGCCTGAGGGCAGACCCTAGGGTTGAGAACCCTGACTGGGCCGGTCGATCTTCGACACCCTAACTGGCCCATCTCCGTAGATCTCGGAGGGCCGCTCCAACCCGGAGCGGCCCTTTCCGTTTCCCGAAACGCGCCGAAAACCGCGTCTGCCTTCCGTGCAGCTTGCGTACACACAGCGTGCATACATCGTCGGTACGCCCTGCGTTCGGACACCCTCGCGCCTCACGGCAGGAAGACCTCGCGGACATACATGGGGATCACGATCACGGCGACGATCCGCTCGTTGCCGTCGAACATCCCGGCCAGTTCGGCGATGCTCGATTCCAGCGCGATCTCTCCGGCCAGCGGCTTGCCGAGCGGTTCGCTCATCGCGAGGTCGACAAGCTGGTCGTAGCGGTAGATGCGATGGAACTCCGGATTGACGTTCGAATAGGGCATCGCCTCGCTGGCGGACCAGGACGGGGTGCCGCTTTGGTAGCGGAGCGAGAACGCCATCTCGCCGCCGCCCTCGGGATGGACCGTCCAGCTTTCGCCCAGCGTCGGCGCGTCGTTGCCGGCGCTCTCGATCGTCGCGCTGCGGCTGATCCGGGCGGGGACGGTATTGCCGTAAGGATCGTAGCCGGCCGGCGTCGCATAAATCCGCGTGACAAAGGTCCTGACTTCATCGGACCCGTCCTGTTTGGCGAGGCTGGCGAGGGCCACGCCGCGATAGGCCGACGGACTTGCAGGATTTCCCTCCGCATCCCGCGCCAGGAAACGGTCCACCAACACCAGGAGCGTGTTGGCGCCCTCGAGCGCCCCGCCGGGAAACGGCACGAGCGTCCAGCCCTCGGGCAGAAGCGATTGCGCGGCGTCGTCATAGACCTGAAGCGCCACGACGACGCGGCTGTCGTTGTTGGAGCCGACGAAGGTCTCGGCCAGGCCGGGCCGGGCGGACTGGACCAGCAACACAGCGGCGGCGATCAGCGGAAACAGCCTGCGGGAAATGGGATTGGTCATTGCGTGCCCTCCTTTCGCGACGCGACACGCCCCATTCGAGAACGAAGGTCACGGGCCGGGTTTCTTTTCGGTCTGAGGACACGAGCATACCACGAGACGGGGCTGAGCTCCCCCGTCTCGGTTTCCGCTGCCCGGAGCCCCGCCCGCCGCTGGCCTGCGATGG